>NZ_SRLV01000160.1:0-8023 GCF_006518205.1 Myxococcus sp. CA005
GCGTCGCACCCTCCCCTCCCGGAGTCTGGGTGCTCGACGACAGTCCGGTAGAGAGCCAGGCCATCTGCCGCGCGCTGGAGCCCTACTGCAAGGTCACCGGGTTCTTGGACGGAGCCTCGCTGCTGGAATCCCTGACGCAGGGGCCCGTGCCCGAGGTGCTCGTGCTGGACTGGCACCTGCCCGGCATGTCGGGCCTGGAGGTCTGCCGCTTCGTCCGGAGCAATCCCGCAACCGAGCACATCCCCGTCCTGCTCATCACCGGGAACACGCGCGCGGAGGACGTGGTGGAGGGCCTGTCCGCGGGGGCCAACGACTATGTCTTCAAGCCCTTCCGCCCGGTGGAGTTCGCCGCGCGCGTCCAGGCCCTGGCGCAGTGGGAGCGCAGCCGGCGCAAGACGTTGGAGGATGAACGGGCGCGACGCCGGCGGCTGGAAGGCACGCTGACGGAGGTCCAGGCCGCCGAGGAGCGCGCCTGGCGCAGCGAGCTGCGCTTCCGGCTGGCGGCGCGCGCCACGCGGGACGCGGTGTGGGAGTGGGACCCGCGCACGGGCCTCATGGATTGGACGAGCGGACTGCACGAAGTCTTCGGCTACGCCCCCGGCACCATCCGGGACGAGCATCGCTGGTGGGAGGAACGGCTGCACCCGGACGACCGCGCGCGCGTCGTCGCCAGCCTCCAGGCCACCGTGGAGGGCCCCGAGCACGAGTGGCAGGACACCTACCGTTTCCAGCGCGGAGACGGCTCCTGGGCCTACGTGGCGGACCGCTGCCACATCATCCGCGACGCGCAGGACAACGCGACGCAGGTGGTGGGCGCCATGCAGGACGTCACCGAGCGCCACGAGGCCGAGGCCGCCCGGGCCCGGCTGCTGGAGCTGGAGCGCGGCGCCCGGGAGGAGTCGGACCGGCAGCGCGCCATGCTGGCCACGCTCTTCGAACAGGTGCCCGCGCTGCTCGGCGTGCTGAGCGTGCCGGACCAGCGCTGCGTGGTGGCCAACGCGCGTCTGAGGCAGCGCTTCGGCCAGCGGCAGTTGGTGGGCCGCACGCTCCGCGAGGCCCTGCCGGAGCTGGAGGGCCAGAACGTCCTCGAGCTGCTGGATACCGTCTTCGCCACTGGCGAGCCCTTCAGCGCGCGGGAGCTGCCCGTGCGCATCGCCCAGGTGCCCGGCGCCCTTCCGCCGGAAGGCTACTTCGACTTCATGTACCAGCCGATGCGGGACGCCAGCGGACGGCTGGCCGCCGTCATCCTGTTCGCGGTGGAAGTCACGGACTCCGTCCTGGCGCGGCACAAGGAGTCGGAGCTGGCGCAGCAGATGAAGGCCCGCGCGGACTTCGAGCGGCAGCTCATCGGCATCGTCAGCCACGACCTGCGCAACCCACTGGGGGCCATCAGCCTGGCGGTGTCCATGATGCTCCAGCGCGGACTGCTGGATGAGCGGCAGGCGCGTCAGGCGCAGCGCATCCGGAGCTCGGCGGACCGCGCGACGCGGATGATTCGCGACCTGCTCGACTTCACCCGCGCGCGTCAGGGAACGGGGCTTCCGGTGTACCCGCAGCCCATGGACCTGCACGAAGTCGTTCGCACGGTGCTGGACGAGGTGCACGCCGGCTGGCCCGACCGTCACCTGGAGACGGAACGCACCGGAGATGGCGTGGGCACGTGGGACCCGGACCGGCTTGCGCAGCTCATTGGCAACCTGGTGGGCAACGCCTTGCAGTACAGCCCGCCCGGCACGCCCGTGCGGGTGACGTCCCGAGGCGATGACGACGGCGTCGTGCTGGAGGTCCACAACCTGGGCCCGGCGATTCCCCTGGAGCGGCAGCCGCGCATCTTCGAGCCGCTGGAGCGCGCCACGGTGCGCCCGGAGGACCAGGGCCGGCGCAGCATCGGCCTGGGACTCTACATCGTGCGCAGCATCGTCCTGGCCCACGGCGGCACGGTGGAGGCCCGCTCCCAGGAGGAGACGGGCACCACCTTCACCGTGCGGCTGCCACGCCATGCGCCCACGGCGCTGCCCCTGCACGAGCTCACGGCGCCCAGCGCTTGGGACGGCGCTTGAGCGTCGTCAGGCCCAGCCGGTCACAGAACGCTTCGTACACGGCGGGCGGCACGCCCTTCCACGCCAGGTCCTCCAGTGACGACGTGCCCGGCAGCGGCGCGTCCGTCACCAGCGTGGCCAGCCGGCGGTAGAGCAGCGCGGCGTCACGGTGCTCGCGCAGCGTCGCTGCCAGCTTCTCCGCGCCCCGGGGACGCACCTTCCACTCGGACGCCTCCGCGGGAATGTCCTCCAGGTGGCCATGCGCGCTCAGCAATGCCGACGCGCCCTTCTCCCCGAAGCCCGGCAGTCCGGGGATGCCATCCGCCGCGTCGCCCATCAGCGCCAGCAGGTCCGGCACGCTCGCGGGGGGCACGCCCAGCTTCGCGCGCACTGCGTCCTCGTCGAGCACCTTTTCCTGCCGCCGGTCCACCTGCACCACACGGCTGCCACGCACGCACTGGCCCAAGTCCTTGTCGGGCGTGAGCAGCCGCACCTGCTCCACCGTGTCCGCCCAGCGCGCCGCGGCGGTGGCCAGCGCGTCATCCGCCTCCTGCTCCTTCATGGACCACGCGGTGACGCCCAGCGCGCGCACGGCCTCCTCCGCCAGGTCGAACTGCGCGTGCAGCTCCGGGGGCACGCCCTCGTCGCTCTTGTAGCCGTCGAACAGCGCGTTGCGGAACGAGCGGATGGGGTTGTCGAACGCCACCGCCACGTGCGTCACCGCCTCGTCCGCGTCGTGCAGCAGCGCGAGCAGCGAGGACATCAGCCCCACCGTGGCCTTCACGTCCTGTCCATCCGGCGCGGCATGGCCCGGACGGGGCGAGAAATGGGCGCGGTAGAGCTCGTAGGTGCCGTCGACCAGGTGCAGGCGCATGTCGCCCTCTCTACCCCCGGCGGCGCACGCCGGCCAGTGCCCCGGTGCGCCCGGAAGGCGCTTGCAAGGCTGCTCGCCCGCCCTTCGGCCAACCCTGCCACGGTCGGATTGCCGGCCTGTCTCCGAGGGCCCACCTCTACGTCTGGGCGCGCCATGACGCGTGTCCACGTCCTCGAGCGGCAGGAGGTGAAACCATGCGCCTGAAGCTGGCGGCGATGCTGCTGGGCCTGACGATGGTGGGATGCGCCGGGCGGCAGGTGCTTCCCGCGCCGAACGAGCACCGTGTGCAGGCGGAAGCCTCGCTGCGCTCGGCGGAAGGCGCTGGCGCCGCCCGAGTCCCCGAAGCAGCCCTACACCTGGAGTTCGCCCGGCAGCAGATTGCCGACGCGGAGCGGCTGTGGGTGGAAGGCGAACAGGAAGCCGCGGAGCTGCGCTTCATGCAGGCCGAGGCGGACGCTGAGCTGGCACAGGCGCTGGCCCGGGCCGTCCCGCTGGAGCGCGAGTCGCGACGCTTGGCCGCCCAGGCGGAGTCCCTGCGCCGCGGCCAGCCGTGAGCAGCCAACCTCGACAGGAGAGAGCGACATGCTGAAGCGTGGATGGAAGGCCCTCGCTGGCGTCACGGCGCTGGCCGCCGTGGGGTGTGCACACGCACCACCGCCCCAGGAGCTCCTCAACGCGCGCGCGGCCTACCAGGAGGTCTCCACCAGCCCCCAGGGCCGAGAGCGTCCTCGAGACGTCGCGGCGGCGCGAGATGCGCTGCTGGAAGCCGAGCGGGAGTACGACCGCAGCCAGGACTCTCCTCGCACCCGCTCGCTGTCCTACGTGGCGTTGCGCAAGTCCGAGACGGCGGGGGCACGCGGCACCGCGGACCTGGCGGCGCGGCGTCAGGCGGAGGCCCAGGCCACGCTCCAGCAAGCGCAGGCGCGGCAGTGGCAGCGCTCGCAGGCGGAGCTGGATGCGGCCCGGCAGCAGCTCGCCCAGGCCGAGCGTGAGCGGCTGCAAGCCCTCCAGCAACAGCAACAGTCCCGGCAGCACGCCGTGACGCAGCAACAGGAAGCCGAGCGCATGCGGATGGATGCCCAGCGGCGCCAGCACGAGGCGGAACAGCTGCGGCGGCTGGCCCAGCAGCAGGAAGCGGAGTCGCGGCGGCTGGCGGAGAAGACCACGCGGCTTCAGGAAGAAGCGCAACGCCGGGCGCGGGCCGAGTCCGAATCCCGGCGACTGGCCCAGGAGAACCACGAACTGCTCCAGCGCTCGGCGGAGCTGGAAGCGGAGCAGGAGGCACGGCGCCAGGTGGAGCGGGAGCTGGAACGCGAGCGACAGGCGCGGCTCGACGCGGAACAGCGCGCCACGGAGGCGCTGACACAGTTGGAGTCGACGGCGCGCGACGTGAAGGTCCGCGAGGAGGAACGAGGCCTGGTGCTGACGATGTCAGGGCAGGTGCTGTTCGCGTCGAACGCGGTGGACCTGCTCCCTACGGCGCGTGAGCAACTGACGGAGGTGGCCCACGCGCTCAAGGTGTCCGACAGTCCCATGGTCATCGAAGGCCACACGGATTCGATGGGCTCGGACGCGATGAACGAAGCCCTGTCCTACCGGCGGGCGGAGCACGTGCGGGAGTTCCTCATCAGCCAGGGCGTGAGTCGCGACCGCATCCAGGTGCGCGGCCTGGGCGAGTACCGCCCCGTCGCCAACAACTCCACCCCAGAGGGCCGCGCCAACAACCGGCGCGTTGAAATCATCCTCCCGCGTGGAGGGGAGGAGGCCACTGGCGGCAGCGGCGCTGAGCCCCCGACGACGCCTCGGCGCTGAAATCCAACGGACGCCGGAGTTGAATGCCCGCCATGGGCCCAGACGCAGTTTTCAACCTGCTGAGCACCGAACGCCTGCATCTGGTGCAGCTCCCACCGGATGCGGCGTGGCGGGTGCTCGCGTACCACGAGGCGAACCGGGAGCACGTCTCCACCGTGTCACCGGCACGGCCGGCCAACTTCTTCTCGGTGACGTACTGGCGCACGCGGCTGGCGCAGGACCGCGAGGACTTCCGGCTCGACCTGTCGCTGCGCGTGTTCCTGCTGCCGCGAAAACAGTCCATCCAGTTGTCGCCCATCATCGGCAACATCTCACTCACGAACATCCGCCGCGGTCCGTTGCAGTCCGCGGACCTGGGCTACGGCTTGGACCACCGCTACGAAGGCCAGGGCCTGATGACGGAGGCCCTGCGCGCGCTGTGTGACTACGCCTTCAACGTCATGGGCCTGCACCGGCTCCAGGCCAACCACCTGCCGGAGAACCTGCGCAGCGCCGCGGTGCTGAAGCGCCTGGGCTTCCAGGTGGAGGGCATCGCGCGGGAGCTCCTGCTCATCGACGGCCAGTGGCGCGACCACGTCCTCAACGCGCTGATTGCCCCTGGCCGGCGAGGATGACCCGGAGCTACCCGCCGCGCTTCGTCATGTCGAAGAGCGCCCGGGCCTGGGGGCCCAGGAAGCCGTCGAAGTCCGGCGTGCGCTGGGCAATCTCGAAGTAGGCGTAGGGCCAGGAGCGCGAGCCACCGCCCTCGAGCAACACGGGCAGCGGCGCGGCCTGCGTGGCCGTCTGCCGCAGCGACGTCCCGGGCGCGCCCTCGATGTCGGCCTTCATCGGCACCCCGGCCTCGCGCATGCGCTTCTGCCACGCCTCCACGTCGTCCACCGAGCCGGTGAAGTGGTTCACCTTGCGGCCGAAGGCGAGCAGCCAGGCGCCATACTGGGACTCCTTCTCCAGCTCCAGCAGCGCGGCCTCGTCTGGAGGGGGCGGCGAGCCGAACCACGCGGCCAGTGCGTCCACGTCCTCGGGAGGCGCGGGGTCCTCGGGCAGCCGGGCGAGCAGCTCGCGAGCGCGCGGGGACAGCTCCTCCTGCTTCAGCTCGGAGATGAAGATGCGGGGCAGCCCTGCCGGATGTGACAAATAGATGGCGGACAGGTGCGCATCCGGAAAGGTGTACGCGCCCGCGGCCTTCCAGCCGAGCCGGATGAAGGACTGCGAGAAGAGCGCGATGCCACCACCGGGCCGGGCCAGCGAGCGAAGCGCGACATGGTCATTGCGGAAGCGGCCCCCTGAGAGCTGCACGAAGGTGCGCGCATAGGGCACCTCCGCGGCGTAGCGCTCCCACAGCAGGTCCAGGAGACGGTGGGCGGAGTCGGTGGTCATGGCGCGCGAATCTAGCGCCACCACCCGCCGTGGCGGCCCAGGCCACCGTCCCTCGGAAAAAAGAGCGGCGGCGCGCGGCCCCGGGTCCTTGGAGGGGACTTCAGCCAGAGACGCGCGCCGCCGAGCAGCGAAGCTGCTGAAGACTCGCCTTGGAGTTTCGAGTCTTCACACCGAGGGTATGGTATGCATTGACTTCTTCCCCGCCACCCCACCCGCCACCCGGAAGCGAGCGCCGGAATAGGGTGTGGCGAAGGAAAAGGCCAGGACGCTGCAAGCCGCCTCACCAACGCAGCGTTGAGCTAGCTTGAAGTCCTGCTAATCCAAACTTTGTAGCCGCAACATTCCGCCTGAGATGCGTGAAAGACGGCTCACATCATTCGAATGAGAGAATTTGAGAACTGAGAGTCAGTGCAGATGCTCGGGAAGCATGGGCAGCCCGTGGAAGAAGCGGCGCCCGCTCTCGAAGCGGCGGTGGAAGCAGATGCGGTCATCCAGGTAGAGGCGGGCCATCTCCTCCTCGCCATAGGCAGTGAAGAAGGTGGCGCGGGCCTCGTCGCAAGCGGCCTCATACGCCGCGCGCAGGGCCTCCCAGTCCTCGGGTGGAGTCTCCTCGCCGCTGAGCCAGACGCCCTGCTCCACGCCGTACTCACGCTCCATCAACTCCAGCTCCAGCGCCAGGCGGCACACGCGGGGTTCGTCACCAATCGCCTCGTCCGCCATGGCGGTGAGGATGTGGGCCACCAGGAAGAAGCCCGCATCGGGAGGCACCACCCCTTCTTCACGCGCGGCGCGGAAGGCCACCAGCAGCTGCGCATCCATCGCGTCGTCCCCCAATTCCAGCAACTGGGTGGCGAGGCCCCGCCACCGCGCCTCCATGTCCCCCACTTCCTGGAGGTTCAGTGCCTCGTCTCGCGTCTTCTTCATCGTGTGGCTCCTTCGGGAACTGCTCCCGAAAATCTCATCCGGGTCTGACGTCCAACCACGATTGCGAGGACGTCCGGATTTACCGCTGCTTGCATCCACCGTTGGGCGGATGACGGAGCACCGCGGTGGCCGTCCGCTGATGGACGCGTCGTCGCCCGTCGAGTCATGCTGCTCGCCACCGTGTCCATCGACCTGCGCGCCGCGACGGCTGCGGACGCCCCCTTCCTCTTCGCGCTGTACGCCAGCACCCGGGAGTCTGAGCTCGCCGCCTGGGGCTGGGCGCCCGCACAGCGCGACGCCTTCCTCCGCATGCAGTGGGTGGCGCAGTCGCACGACTGGGCGGCCCGCCATCCTCATGCCGACCACCAGTTGGTGTGTCTCCAAGGCCAACCCGTGGGGCGCCTGCTGGTCGCGAAGGACGCGGCGGCGTGGCGGGTGGTGGACATCGCCTTGTTACCCGCACACCAAGGCAGCGGCGTGGGGACCCGGCTGCTGACCCAGGTGCGGGACGAGGCCGGGAAAGCAGGCGTCCCCCTCCGGCTGCGAGTGCTACGAACCAACCCCGCGCGCAGGCTGTACGAGCGCCTGGGCTTCGAGGTGGACGCCGAGCCTCCCGAGGAGGCCGCCGCCCCTTACGTCGCCCTGACGTGGAACCCCGCACCACATCAGGACTGATGCACAGCGGAACCATGCTCCGGAAACACGAACGGCCCGCGAGCTGATTGCCCGCGAGCCGCCCGCATCCCCCCCAAACCGCCAGGACCTACAGGAACACGTTCTCCGGCGTGGGCGTGACAGTCCGGAGGTCATAGCCGGCGGCCCCGGCCTCGGACGGCTGAGGCGCGGCCAGCGTCCCGCCACCACCCGAACCACCATTTCCACCGCACGCGCCGCCCCCACCGCCCGCGGAGATGGCCTGGCTTGCGCCCGTGGGATTCGCGGTGGCGCCCGCGGCACCCGCACTCACGAGAATGCCGCCTGTCACGCTGGGCGTCGT
>NZ_SRLV01000161.1:0-7927 GCF_006518205.1 Myxococcus sp. CA005
CCTCGGCCCCTCTGCACCCTCCCTCCCCCTCAACAGGGCCCCCATCCCTCTGATGCGTGGCTACATCTGAGCCCGGGGCCTCGCAAGCTCACGCTTCCCGCGACGCGGGGACACGACGCGCTCCCACTGGCGACAACGGCGCGCTGCCGTGGGCCTTCAGCGACTCGAGGGGGCCACGGGGAAGACGAGGTCGTCGTGGTCTGTCCAGGCTCCCGGGGCGCAGCTGACCGGGGTGGGATGGGTGCCGAGGATGCCGCGAATCGCCTGGAGCCCTCCCTCTGGCAGCGTGAAGGTGGTGGATAGCTCCTGCGCCCCTGTCTCTTCGAGCGGGAGCCGGGCGACATGTGTCCATTGGGGGCTGCGCGCGTCGGGCGCATGGAAGAGGTCCACCGCTTCCAGGAAGGGCAAGAAGCCGAAGGCGGTCGCGGTGAGTTTCACCGGCTTGCCGGCGGTGAGAGGGCCGCCGTCCTGGCTGGAGACGCGCAGCCCCTCCAGCGTCGCGGTGATGAGGTAGGTGCCATCGATGCCATCCGCACAGCTCGCGCCGAGCGTGTTGGGCGCATGGCGCTCTGGCCCCACGGTGCCCATGCCGCGCACGAGCACGCCGGTGTCGCACGCGAACGCGAGGGTGGCGCAGCGGGGCGCCTGGAGCGTCGAATCGAAGTCGGCGATGTCGGGGTTGCGCACCGTCACCGTCATGGGCGCGGCGCGCCAGGCCTTGAGCGCGGTGTCGTAGGCGCGGACCTCCAGGGTGGCCGGGCCGTTGAGCTCTTCCCGGGTGTCCCAGTCGAGCTCGAAGGGGTGGGTGTCGTCACTGGCGCGCAGGAGGCCGTTGACCCAGAGGTCCACGCGCCGGACCGCCGCATCGTCCCAGGCGAGCACCCGCACACGTGAGGTGGCGCGCACGGTGCTCCAGGGGAAGGGCGTTGCGACGTGTGCCCAGGGGCGGTGGACGTCCCCCGTCGAGCGGCGGAAGCCCGCCTGGAGCAGCAGGTCGGGGGAGCCCGGCCCGGCGTTCTTCACGCGGCCCGAGATGGCGGCGCCCGCGAGCGCGTCCATCACCTGGGCCGGGGTGGCGGTGGGGTGGATCTCCAGGTAGAGCGCGGCGGCGCCGGCGACGTGAGGGGTGGCCATGGAGGTACCGGAGAAGACCTCGCTTGCCGTGTCGTTGGCGATGCCGGCGGAGCGAATGTCCTCGCCCGGCGCGTACAGGTCGACGCAGGGGCCGTGATTCGAGAATGACGCGCGGGAGTCCTCCACGTTGGTGGCGCCCACGGTGAGGGCTTCCGCCGCGCGAGCAGGAGACTCGTCGCACGCGCTGACGCCGAAGTTGCCCGCGGCCACCACGGCGGTGACGCCGGCGGCCACGACGTTGCGGACCGCCTGGTCCAGCGCCTCGGAGACCTCCAGCCCGATGCTCAGGTTGGCGACCGCGGGGGACTGGTGATGGGCGGCGACCCAGTCGATGCCGGCGATGATGCCCGACAGGGGGCCTTCTCCGTCACAGTTCAGGATGCGCACGGGATGCAGCGTCACGGCCCGGGCCACGCCCCAGGTCGTGCCACCGAGGATGCCCGCGACGTGGGTGCCGTGCCCGTCGCAGTCCTCCGCGCCACCGTCGGGGTCCACCGCGTCGAAGCCCTCGCCCAGGCGTCCCTGGAACTCGGCATGCGTGGAGCGGATGCCCGTGTCGAGCACGTACGCGTGGACACCCGCGCCGCTCAGCGCCGGGCGATAGAGACCATCCAGGGGCAGGTCCTCCTGGTCCACGCGGTCCAGGCCCCACGCCACCGTCTCCGCCGTGACGAGCGGGCGCACCCATGCATCCTGCTCGATGAAGGCCACGCGCTCGTCGGCGCGCAGCGCCTCCAAGCGCGCGTCGTCCAGCTCCGCCGAGAAGCCCTGGAGCGCATGCGCATAGGTGTGGAGCACCTTCGCGCCATGCGTCTTGGCGAGGTTCGACACGTGCTCCCGCGTCTTCTGGGGCCCCTGGGATGCGGCGCGGGCCTCCGGGCGGAGCACGACGATGTATCGGTTCGCAATGGGACGCTGGCGCGGGACCGCATGGGCGAGGGGAGCGGGCGGCTCGGTGCAACTGGTAGTGGTGGTGAGCAGACACAGAAGCGGGACGAGATGGAGTTTCCACATGGGGCGTGGGCCTGAGGTGGGACGCCTCTCGCGGAGGCGTCATGCCTGTGCGAGGGCGGCGTCATGGTGCGCCCGCTTGGACGCCACGGGTGTCGGGATTGATCAATCCGGAGGGCCACTTTCCTCAGGTCTCTGAGCATTCCCGTGAGAAACACCGCCGTTCCCCCGTCGTTCGACGGGTGCACGAACTCTTGAGCAGATGCAGCCAGTTGTTCAAGGACCTCCCAGTCCCGCTCGTCGAGAACACGAAGTTCGGGCCGTGCCGCGTGCGGTGACCGAACTCATGAATGGGCGAGGCTGCCTGTGGTTTACGCCGGCGGTGGCGCTTCAATCAGAGGCGATGACCGAGGACGCGCTCGTGGCCGAAATCGTAGCGCGCAGCGAGCCGATGTGGTGATTCGGCCCGGCATCGACGCGCGCGACGAAAGGAGCATGGGCCGTCAGCATCGCGGGGAGCCCGCACACTTTGGTCGCCCCCAGCCTCGGAAGGGGGGCGGCCCGTCCGGACTGTCACGGCGAGGCGGCGGTCCCGAAGCCCGCCTCAATCACAGTAGTACGTCGGCGCCAGCTCCAGGATGCGCTGCTCGGCGATGGGGGAGAGCGCGCGCAGGCGTGAGAGGAAGAGGGGCGCCTTCATTCCCATTCCGATGAAGCCCCAGACATACGAACGCTCCTGGGACTCGGCGAGGTGCTTGTGTTCCTCCGGGGTGAACGTGCGCCCCACCGCCTTCTCCAGCGTCTGGAGATCCAGCGCGAGTTGGGCGTTCAACGTCCCCCTCAGTGCCTGGAGCAGCTCCGCGTACTCCGTGAGGGCTTCGTCCAGCGTGTCGGGTTCCCGGGCGAGGATTTTCTGCGCCTCCAGGAAGTCCAGCCGGGTGTGCTGCGCCTCTTCGAGCCAGTGGTGCTTGAGCAGGTTGCAGAACAGCGGATCCAGCGTCTCGGCATTGTTTCCGCGGACCGTTTCCAGATAGTGCTGCTGCGTCATCAGCTCCAGGTGCAGGTTGAAGATGAGCACCCCCAGATTCGACTTCGCCATGATGGCCCGCGCCACCTCGACGTGGTTGTCGAGCAGGGCAGGGACGACCTTGAACCCCCGGGCGAACGCGCCGGTGAAGCGCGCGAAGAGCTGCTGGTGCTTCAGCTCCTCTTCCGTGAAGCGCAGGAGCGCGCGCATGTGCGTCGCGTTCCCGTGCAGCTCGAGGCTGGCGCGCTGGGCGGCCAGGGCCACGGCGTACTCCTCCAGGAACAGGAACAGGTGCGCATAGCTGTTGGAGCGGATGTGATTCAGCATCAGCCGCTCCTCCGCGTTCAGGAAGGGAATGGCTTCCGCGCCCGTCAGCGCATCCGAAAGGAACCGGTGGCTGAAATCCAGGACGGTGTCCTTGGGCAATAGGTCATCAAGACGCCAGGAGACTTTCTCTGAGCTCTGGATGCAGGATTGGTATTCCGGAGTTTGATTTGGCATTTGTAAATGAAATGAATCTTCTTGTGGGAAGTCAAGTGCTGGCGGCGTGATAGGATTTGCCGCGAGGTGTCGGTTTCAGTTGAATGCCTTTCGGGCCAGGGGCATGGAGTGGCGGCGCCGAGCCCCCGTTCTTGCGCTGCTCCTACTCTTGGACCCAGTGTGGGCGGTTGTTCACGATGTGCGGGAGGTGCTCCATGGTCTGTCCCCACCACTCCAGTGTGGGCCGATGGCTCAAGGAAACTTCCTGGGCCAGCGCGAGCGGAGCGACGTACGTGTAGTTGTACTGGTACTCGGACGTGGACGGCTCGCCGCGAGACATTGCAACGCCAGTGCCAGTCGTTTCCATGCGGAGGCATGCCTACTCCCCGGGGGCGCGGTCTCCACGCCCCGGCAGGCGCGTCGCACGGGGGGCCTTGTCAGGGAGAAGTCGTCCGTGGACCGCGGAGGCTGTCGCGCTGGTTCATGACGGAGCGCGGGAGGGCCTCGAAAGGGGAACGTCGGTGAGCGGGCCGCTCGCTTCCGGGCGGATCTCGCGGAGTGTGGACCCTGTGGCTCCGGCATTTGCCAGGAGCGCCGAGCCGCGTTGCGGCTGCGTCGCGCCCACCCGGGACCGGGACCGGGTCGGAGGGCAAGGAAATCGACGCATGGGCACGCTGGCGCTCATGCCGTCATCCATGCCCACCTTGCCCGTGCCGCGCAGGCCCTCGGCGATTCGCGGCCACGCGCAGCAGGCATCGCTCGGACAGGCGCGTGCGTTTCATGTGCGCTTTTGACGCCGCGTCATGGACGTGCCGTTGACACGTCAAGCCACGTCCTCGTGGCCTCCCAGGTGCGAAAACGCGGCGGTTGCCCTTTGGAACGGCGTTTGCTGAGGCGCGAACATTTCCCCTCCTGGAGAAACGATGTTCAAGCGAAGGCGTTCGCAGCGTCCCTGGATGAGTCGCTGTTCCCCCCTGGGACTGGCGCTGGTCGTCACTTTCCTGTTGGCAGGTGCGTGCGGCGACACGACCCCCGAGGAGGACAACCCGGACACGTTTACGGCGAAGAGTCCTCACGAGGACCTCGACAGCCTCGTGTGGGAGCCCCAGTTCGAGCCCGACTACAACAACCTTCAACCCCAGCCCTGGGTGGAGGTCGTCACGGAGGCGCAGGCGCGCAACGTCGTCGTCCGGCCGGACACGCTCATCTTCCCGAAGGCGGACCACCCCGAGGTGCTGCTCTGGGAAGAAGGGAAGGTGGTGGTGGCGGCGCCGAGCGATGGCCCGGGAGCGAATCCTCTCGGCTTCGCTCGCCGGGTCGTCTCCGTTACCGAGGTGGATGACACCCTCGTCGTCGAGACAGAAGCCGTGGCTCTCCAGGACATCGTCACGGGGGAGATGCAGTTCACGTTCGACTACTCGGAAGTGCAGACCGTCGACATCTCGAAGCTCGACCTCGATTGGGCCGCCAGGCACCTGTATGTCGACGCGAACATCATGTCTCCCAGGGCGGAGGGCAATCCCGACGACGAGCCGCTGCCCGAAGCCGAGGAGGAAGGGGACCCGGCGCTCCCCGGAGACCCCTTCCTGGGCTCTATCTGGAACGCGATCACCGCGGTGGGAGATGCACTGGGCGGCGCGGCCAAGGCGGTGGCTGCCGCGGCGGTGGATGTCTGGAAGGCGGTGACGGTCGAGGGGATTACCACGGGCGTGGAGATCAAACCCGAAATCAAGAACAACTACTCGAGCGCCTTGTTCAAGCTCGAGTATGAGAAGAGCTTCAACGAGGCGGGGAAGACCCCAATCAAGCTCTCCCTGAAGGGCACGGGGAACTCGTCGGTGGACTATTCCTTCAACCCGGGTGTGCAGGTGGGTGTGAAGGTGCCTCCCATCCTGGGAGGGAGCCAATCGACCTCCATGTGGCTGAACGTGGATAGCAAGTCCAGGCTCAAACTCGATGTCGAGGCCATCCTGAACGCCAAGATTGAATCCGCGGACGGCCTGACGGGCAAGAAGCTCCAGGACAAGCTCGCGGAGAGAACGAAGTTCGCCGAGGACGTCCTCGCCCAGGCGAAACAGAAGTATCTGGGCCATCCGGACATGCGGCCCGCGGGTGGATGGAAGCGCAACATCCTCGTCACGAAGCCGGCGGTGCAGACCATCTTCGCCGGGCCCGTGCCGGTCGTCCTGACCCAGACCCTCCAGGTTGATCTCGAGTGTGGATTCGAGGCGAAGGCGGGCGTCAAGGCGAACGTGAGCTTCGAGCACAACACCACCTTCAAGTTCGAGGCTCGCTATGAGAACGGAGAGGTGACGACGACGCCGGCCCAGTTCGAGAAGAAGAAGAACACCGACATCACGGTGACCGGCGAAGGCAGCCTCGTGGTTGTCTGCGGGCTCATTCCCCGCATCAACGTGTACGTGTACGACGCGCTCGGAATGAACGCTGGTGTCCGCGCGTCGCTGGTAGCCTCTGCGAAGTACGCGTCGCGCTGCGAGGCGAAGAAGCCCAAGGCGGACATCACGCTGGGGCTCGACGGCAACCTCGGTGTCCAGGTGGGGGGGCGGATTCAGCCTCCAGGAACCAGCTACCTGGGCTCTTCCGGTGTGGACCTCGGCTGGGACATTGGTCCCCTCGAGGTCTACAACCATCAGTTCAAGCTCTTGGAGATGAAGTTCAGCCTGAACGACGGCCTGGGCTATTGCTCGAACACGTGTGGCAACGGGGTACGGGACGGGAGTGAGACGGGCCTGGACTGTGGCGGCGGCTCATGCAGCGCTTGCGCCGAGGGTAAGAAGTGCTTGGTCAACTCGGACTGCGCGCTCGGGTACTGCAACGCGGGCAAGTGCTCGGCGGCGAACCACTGCGCCAATGGTGTCGTGGACGGAGACGAAACGGGCATCGACTGCGGCGGTTCGAAGTGCAAGCCCTGCGGGAACAAGCAGGGCTGTATTCGCCCCGAGGATTGTGCATCCGGGTATTGCAAGAAGCCCGTGGCGTCCGGAGTCGATTTTGGGACGTGCGTGCAGAACCACTGCAACACGGGTGTCAAGGACGCCGATGAGAGCGGCATCGACTGCGGTGGAAATGACTGCGCGAAGTGCAAGGTGAAAGCACGATGCGCGGTGGCGGGGGACTGCGAGTCCGAGATAAGCGACGGCACCTTCTGTGTCCCGACTCGCTGCAAGGACCGCATGAAATCCGGCGACGAGACGGACGTGGATTGCGGCGGCTCCATCTGTGCACGTTGCGGGAGCGGCAAGAAGTGCAAGCAGAACTCCGACTGTGTGCTGCAGCAGGAGGGGTACCAGATGTACTGTGCTCCAATCCCCGTCATCGGTCCGGTCTGCTTTGGCGCGCAGTGCAATAACGGTGAGAAGAACTGGGATGAGAGCGACGTGGACTGCGGGGGACCCTGCGCTCCATGCTCTCGCGGAAAGGTGTGTCTCCAGCAGAGCGACTGCGCCGCGGGTCTGGAGTGTGATACGTCGACCAGTCCCCACCGCTGTGTGTCGTTCCTCTGCGATGCGGGCCAGTACCTCTCCAATGGTGTCTGTGTCGACGTGGGCATCGGGTATTGGTCTCCCGCGAACTCCAATGCTCGTAACGCCTGCACGAACGCACCCGCGAACGCGGTGTATACGAGTCCGACGGCTGCTCAGGCCAACTGCCCCTGGACCTGCAAGCCCGGGTATCTGCGCGATGCCACGGGGACGAAGTGCGAGAAGAACGATACCGTCCAGGTCCTCACGTGCGGGGACGACGAGGTGGCGGTCGGAATCCACGGGCGGGAAGGCGCCTGGTTGGACGCGCTCGGGATGCGCTGTGCCCGCTTCGACTCCGGAAGGATCATCGGTGCCGCCACGAGCGCCCCCGCGATTGGGGGCACGAATGGTGATTCCTTCACCCTGGACTGCGCAGCCGGCGAAGTTGTCCAGAAGGTCACCGGAATCAACGGTTGGGCCAGTGGAGCGCCCAATCAGACGTGGTGCAGTGCGCAAAACCTGTCGACGATTGTGCTGTCGTGCCGGAATCTCAAGACGGGGACGCTCACCGTGATGCCCAAGGTGGGCGGAAAGAACGACGGCTGCACGGTGGGCAACCTGCCCGAGTATTCCTTCGGCTGTGGCGCAAATGGCTATCTCCGCGGGCTCGTGGTGGATAGCGCGAATACGTCCATGTACGTCGGCTACGTGCTCGACAGGAGTTGCCGCTAGGCGCTCGGCGACCTTCGTCGCCTCCGCCAAAGCCAGGCTCCCAGGCCGGCGCCCGCGCCTCCCATCCATCCCCAGCAGGAAGATGGGAGGCGGGGGGCTGGCTCGGGCGGGGCGGCTG
>NZ_SRLV01000162.1:0-7487 GCF_006518205.1 Myxococcus sp. CA005
GGGTGGTGGCGGTAGGGGGTGGTGGCTGTGCACACGCGCCTCCTCGGGTGTCCCCGGAGCTGAGCGCCCGGCTGGAGTCGGAGCCGGGCACCTGGGTGTCCGGTAGCGCCTCGGGCCTTGGGCGCAAGGCCGTCCTCAACAACAAGGACTTCATCTGGGGCCTGGCCTTCGCGCCCCAAGGCGCCCGGGTGGCGTACTCGCGCCTGGGCAGCAAGTCCTACTTCCTCTCCGTCTGGGAGCTGGGCTCCGCCGAGCCGACGATGCTGGCGGACCCGGCCATCAACCCCTACGAGTTCGACGTGGAGGGCGTGGCCTTCTCCCCGGATGGCACGCGCGTGGCCACCGCGGGCAAGGACAGCGTGGTGCGCCTCTTCGACGCGGCCACCGGCGCGCTCGTGGCGGAGCGCCGCACCGAGGAACCGCTGTCCGTGGTGGCCTTCCACCCGGAGGGGCAGTGGCTGGTGGTGGGCAGCTACAAGGGACTGATGACGGTGTTGTCGGCGCCCGCGCTGGAGTACGGCTCCGAGGAGCGCGGACACCTGGGGCCGGTGACGGCGCTGGCCTTCGCGCCGGACGGGACGCTGTATTCGGGCGGCTGGGACAAGCACGTGCGGGCCTGGCGCACCTCCGTGGAGGGGCTGCGGCCGGGGCAGGCGCGCATGCGCTTCGAGCGGCGCGCCGGCTCCGTGGTGCTGGGCGGCACGGTGAATGACAAGGCGCCGCTGTCCTTCGCGTTGGATGCGCGCGCGCCCGCGCTGGTGCTCACCAGCGAGGCGGCCGCCGCGGCGGGCATCGACGTGCCCTTCTTGAAGGAGACGGTCAACGTGCCGGGGCCGCTGGGCACCATCGCCGCGCGGCTGGCGCCGGCCCAGTCCCTGCGCTTCAAGTCCATGCGGGTGGAGGGCGTAGACGTCGCCATCTGTGACGCGTGCGTGCCGCAGGGCACCCAGGGCGTGCTGGGCGCGCCCTTCTCCGAACGGGTGGACGTGGCCTTCGACGAAGTCACGCAGGAGGCCGTGCTGTCGCTGAAGGGCGGCCCGCCCGAGGGCGCGGTGACGGTGGACGCGCTGGTGCTCGCGCGGCGCTCGGAGTTTCCCTTCCCGGCCTACGTGAGCGACGTCACCGTGGACGCGCGCGGCCAGAGGCTGGGGGTGGGGCTGTCGGAGCAGAAGCCGGAGCGCGACCGCGGCGTGTACGAGCGCGAGCGCAAGGGCGTGGAGGAGCCGCAGGGCCCCTTCAACGCGGGCGCGCTGGTGGACGCGCAGTCCGGTCAGGTGCTGGCGAAGTGGCCGGTGCACCGGGGCGTGGTGGCCACCGCGGCCATCTCCCCGGACGGGCGCTCGCTGGCCAGCGGCGGCTGGGACAAGCGCGTGTACCTGTTCACCGAAGGGGACGTGGACGCGCGCGGCGAGCACCGCTTCGACTGGTCCGTGCGGCGCGTGCGCTTCAGCCCGGATGGGCGCTGGCTGGGCGTGGCCGCGTGGACGCCCCAGGTGGCCAGCCGCGACGGGGACAGCGACCCGGCGGCGGTGCTGCTGGACGTGGGCTATGAATCGCCCACTGTGCAGGGGCCGGGCACGGCCGGCGCGTCCGTCGCTCCGTAGTCCTCACTCCACCGCTCAGAAGTTGAGGTGGATGTCACCCGCGGGCATGCCGCGGGCCTGGAGCGTCGTCATCACGCCCCGCACCATCTCCTTCTGCCCGCAGAGGAAGGCCACCGCGGCCTGCACGGGTTCTTCAGCCAGGTGGGCCTGCACATAGCCAGTGAGGCCCTGCCAGCCGCTGGCGCCGGGCTGGCTGACGGTGCGCACCACACGCACCCCGCCGGCTTCCCACTCGTGGAGTTCGTCCGTGTAGGCGAAGGCGCCCGGTGTTCGCGCGCCGAAGTAGAGCGTCACCTGGCCGTAGGCGCCGCGCTCCAACTGGATGCTGGTGATGACGGAGCGGATGGCGGAGATGCCGGAGCCGGTGGCGAACAGGAGCACGTCCTGGCCGCGGGCGCGCTCCAGGGGGAAGCCCCGTCCTTCTGGCCGTGACACGTCGACGTGGGCGCCCCGGGGAAGGTGGATGAGGGCGTCGGGCAGCGGGCTGCCCACCTTGAGGAGGAACTCCCATTGCGTCCCCGGGCGGCCGGGCGGGGAGGCGATGGCAAAGAGCCCCTGTCCCACACCAGGCAGGCGGAGGTGGACGTATTGGCCGGGCCGCTCATGGGTTCCGGCCAGGGGCGTGCCCTGGACGTCCAGCACGAGGTCGGTGAGGCCATCTGCGGCGGGTGCACTGTCAGTGACGGTGGCCGGGTGCCAGTCGTGCATGTCGGGGTTCTAACCTACGCGCCCGGCGCGTGCTGCCCCTGGTAGCCTGAGGGGGTGAAGAGTCTGCTCTGGACAATCTTGTTCATGCTGGGCCTGGCCGGCGTGGTGATTCCGCTGACGTACCTCTACACGGCGAGCAAGCTGCCGCCGCTGGAGAGCGAATTCGACGTGGAGAAGCAGCTCAAACACAGCATCGAAGGCGAGCGGATGAGCCTCCGGGCGGGGCAGTCCCAGCGCAACCCGCGCCCCATCACCTTCGTGCGGCCGGATTTCTCCAAGCTGCCCAAGGACCTGGTGGCCCTCTACATCCGCCACCTGGAGTGCCCCCGGTACTTCCAGACGCCACGAGAGGACGGGCCCGCGTGGGCCTGGCGTCTGTTCCTGGGCGCCACCGTAGGTACGTCGCCGCCAGGAGATGGGGCGTGTGAGCGCGTCCTGGCCATGCGCATCGCCGCCGCGCTGGGCATCGAGGGCACGCGTGAGCGGTCGGTGGCCGCACACCGCATCCACACCTTCATGCAGAAGGACCAGCTCATCGCGTACGACCTGTCCATCATCTACTTCGAGCGCGGCATCGTCGGCGTGGAGGACGCGGCCCTGGCGCTCTTTGGCCGTGAGCTGAGCGAGTTGAAGCTGGAGGAGCTCGCCGAGCTGCAACTGGCCCTGCCGCCGTACTCCGACTACTACGGCATCAAGATTTGCAAGAACCCCACGGTGCTCCGGCAGGACCGCAACCGGCTGCTGGAGGACCTGGCGGCGTGGCGGTTGGTGAGCGAGGACCGCGCGCGCAACGCCATGGCCCAGCCGCTGGCCTGCGCGCGCTGAGTCAGGCGCGGGTCAGCGAATCATCCCCGCCACGCCCGTTACCTTCTTGAGCAGGTCGATGCGGGCGTGGGCGCTGGTGTCGGCCCGCGCGTCGTCGCGGTACTTCGCCAGCAGGTTGCGCGCGGCGTTGGCCTTGGGGGCATCAATCTTCCCGCTCGTCTCCAGTCGGTCCACCCGGCGCTCCAGCCGGTTGATGCTCTGGAGGATGTCCTCCAGCGTGGGGGCGGAGGCTTTCAGGGGGCGGGGCGGCGCGACTCGGGTGTCCTCGGCGCGCGGGGCCGGCGGCGGACGTTCCACGCTGTCCGGCGGAGCCGGCGCGACGGCGGCGACGACCAGGGGCTGAAGCGGCACTTCCTCCACGGGGGCCTGCTCTGACTCGGGGGGAGGCGAGGGGACCGCCGCGGCCTGCTCCGGCGCCGCGGCTTGCTGCGGCGTGACCGCAGCGGTCTGCTCCGGCGCCGCGGCTTGCTGCGGCATGATGGACGGCGGCACGAGCGCGGGGGCCTTCGCGCCGCGGATGACGACCGCGGCGGCGCCCGCGAGCAGCAGCAGTGCGAAGCTCACGGCACCCAGCAGCGGCAGGTGCTTGCGCAGCGGACTGCGGACGCCCGCGGCGCGCAGCTCCTGCGAGGTCAGCGGGGTGTTCAGCTCCGGGGGCACCGGCACCGGCGTGGTGGGACGGCGCGAGTCCGCTTCCGCCACCGCGGCGGCCTTCTCGAAGCCGGGCGCGAGCGCGCTGGGGTTGGAGCGCGTGGAGGCCCGCAGGGTGCGGCGCAGCTTGTGGAGCTGCTGCCGCAGCGCGTCCGCGGAGTTGGGGCGCGTCTCCGGGTCCTTGGTGAGCATCTGCAAGATGAAGGCATCCAGCGCGGGCGGCAAATCGGAGACGAACTCCGACGGGCGAGGCGGCCGCGCCTCCACGTGCTTCATCAGCAGGTCCACCGGCGAGCTGCCCACGAAGGGCAGGCGGCCGGTGACGATTTCGAAGGTGACGACACCCAGGGCGTAGAGGTCCGTCATCGGCCCCACTTCCTGGCCGCGCGCCTGCTCCGGCGCCATGTACTCCGGCGTGCCCACCACCATGTCCGTGCGCGTCTGCGCGGTGCGGCCGGTGGGGCCCTGGCCTCGCTTGGCGAGCCCGAAGTCCAGCACCTTCACGTAGCGCGAGCCGTCCGGCTGCTGCACCAGGAAGATGTTGCTCGGCTTGAGGTCGCGGTGCACCACGCCCGCGCCATGCGCGGCGGCCAGCGCGGCCAGCACCTCGTCGAGCAGCGCCAGCGCCTCCTGCACCGGAAGCCGGTTCTTCTCCGTCAGCACCGCGTCGAGCGCCTGGCCCTCCAGGTACTCCATGACGATGTACTGCCGGCCGTCCGGCACCTGGCCGAAGCCGAAGATGTCGATGATGCCCCGGTGACGGATGGCGTTGACGGCGCGGGCCTCCGCCAGCAGCCGCTCCACCTGCTCGGTGGAGTGGGCCAGCTCCGGACGCAGCACCTTCACCGCCACGCGCTTGCCGATGAGCGGCTGGATGCCCTCGTACACCAGCCCCATGCCGCCCACGCCGATGCGCGAGCGCAGCTCGTACTCGCCCAGCTTCAAGCCGATGAGCGGGTCCCTCTGCACGGCCGCGGGCGGGGGAGGCTCTGAGGCCTGTACCACCACGTTCGGCTCCTCGCGCGGGGGCACGTCGAACGACGACAGCACCACCGTCCCATCGCGTGGGCACACGGTGGTGTCGGCAGGTACGGCCAGGCCGCAGGTATCGCAGATCAACTCGGAAGCCATCTCAAACCGGGAAGCAGCGTAGCAGGAGGACCCGGGTGGGGCGATGTGCTTCAGCCCGGAGTGCCTAGCCGGCGGTCAGGCGGAGCACGCAAGCGCCCGCCGGGCAGGCACCCCAACGTCGGACAACAGACGCTACGGGTTGGCGCTGACGCAGTTGAAGTCCGGCAGTTGCTCGCCCGTGCTCCCGTCGAGCCCGGGGCCGGCGCCGCCCGGACCGCCCGGACCGACCTGGAAGGTGACGCCGCCATCCGTGTAGCGGACCGTCGCGCCCGGGCCACACCACACGCCCACCGAGGGCCCACCGCCACCACCACCGCCTCCGCCGCCCGCGCCGCCCGCGCCGCCGGGACCACCCTCGCCGCCGGGACCGCCGGTCGTCCGGTGGATGATGATGCCTCCGTCGACGACGCCTCCGTCCCGCACGACCTGGCCGCCGTTGCCGCCGTGTCCGCCTTCGCCTCCGGGGCCTCCGGTACCGCCTTCGCCACCCTCGCCACCCGGGCCTCCGCCGAGCGTGCGCAGCACGCTGCCTTCCTCCATGGCCGCCTGGGAACCGATGAGCAGCAGGGAGATGGACGCGCCGCCACCGCCGCCGCCGCGGCCGCCTTCACCGCCACAGCCGCCGGCGCCGCCCGCGCCACTTCCGCCGCCGCCAGCGACAATCGTGTTTTCGAGTTTGCAGCTTCCGCCAGACCCGCCGCCGCCACCGCCGGAGCCCGCCGTGCCGCCGCCGCCGGGCTCGCCTTGCTGTCCGGCGACCCAGGTCCCGTCGCGCAGCACCCCCGTGCCCGCGCCGCCGCCGCCCGGAGTCCCGAGGCCTCCTTCCGCGCCGCCCTGGCCTCGCTCGCCGGGGTAGGGGTTGCAGACGCACTCGAACCTGGAGCACGCGGCGTCCGGTGCCTCGCCGCCCGCGCCGCCTGCGCCGCCCATTTCGCCGGGCCCACCCGTGCCGCCATCCCGTCCTGGATTGCCGCCGCTGCTGCCAATCACCCCCGCGCCGCCCGTGGGCTGGATGCCATCCGGGCAGGTGATGGGGGGGGCCGTCCCGCCCTGTCCCGGATCGGAGTAGCCGCTGAGGCCGTCCCCTCCTTCACCTCCGTCCGGGCCGCCCAGGCCCGCGTCCCCCGCCTCGCCGGGGGCGCCCTGGCCACCCGCGCCCGCGGCCAGGGTGACGTGACGCAGACGGACCCCGGAGGAGTCCACCATGCGCACGGCGATGGAGGGCTCACCGGGGCCGGCCGCGGTGGCGGCGCTGATCTGCACGTACTCCATCAGCACACCGGCGTCCTGGAGTCCCTGCACCGTCAACCCCAGCGTGCCGGCGTCGAACATGGCCACGCGGTTCGCGGCGCGACGCCAACCGCCACTGCGTCCGGCATATCCGCCGTGCAGCGAGACGGGGACGTCCAGCACCAGGTCCGCCTCGTCGTAGGCGCCGCCCGCGAGGAACAGGTGGCGCGGGCCGCCATCCAGTTCGCGCAGCATCGCCAGCGCGCGGCCCACGGTGCGCAGCGGCGCCTGCCGGGTGCCCACGCCCGCGTCGTCATCCCCGTCCATGGGGTCGATGAAGAGCCCCGCGTCCGCCTGGCCATCCACGCCGTCACAGTCGGTATCGGCGAAGGCGTCGTCGGGAAGGTCCTCGCCGGGGACGGGCGTACAGGCGGCGACGTTGGGCTCGCAGCGTCCCTCGTCGCTGCAGCGCTGCCGGGCACTGTCGAAGTCGTAGCAAGCGCCCGCACCGAGCGCCGCCACGAGCGCCGTACCCGTGGCGCCGAGCATCCTGGTCTTCCGCATGACTCTCCTCGAATTCAAGGCAACGTCCCGGACAGGCCCACCATGCCCCCACCGGGGACCACGGCGGCGGAGGGCTGTACCTTCGCGGGCAGCTCACCGGGCAGCAGGAACATCACCGCGCCCGCCACGAGCCCCGCCGCGCCCAGCCCAATGGCCACCCGGCTCAGCGTCTGCGCCCGGCGGCCCGACGACGCGAGCCCATCCGCGTTGTCCAGCGGAGCGTCCGGCGCGCCGCCCTTGTCGAGCCGCGAGTACTTGTCGCCCGCCTGCAGGTAGAAGACGGTGCCCACGCCGGCCAGGGCGACACCGCCCGCGGCGGGCAGCCACGCCCAGCGGCGCAGCGGGCGGATGGGCTCGGGCTCCAGCTCCGGGGCCAGCGGCTTCGCCTCCACCACGGCCACGGGCGGTGGGGGCGGCTCGGCTTGGGGCGGCGCCGGCGGCGGGCCGCGCAAGGCCGTCTGCGCCACGGGCAGCACCGCGTCGATCGATTGGGTGAGCGAGTCCAGTAACTGGTCCTCACTCACGCCGGGGATGAGGTGCTCGGTGACGAGCGCGCCGTCGTTGGCGGTGTAGATGCGCGCGCCCGTGCGGTAGCCGCTGAGCAGTTGGCCCAGCTCCGTCACCAGGACGAGCTCCGTCTTCCCCGCGGCGCCCAACGAACGGATGCAGGAGGGCGCCGTGCGGTTGCAGCGCAGCAGCGGGCGGCGCTTGGTCGCGGACAGCTTGCGGGTGATGTCCTCGATACGGACCACCACCAGCCCACGGGCCCGGAGC
>NZ_SRLV01000163.1:0-7465 GCF_006518205.1 Myxococcus sp. CA005
GGTGGGGTCTCCTCCGGGGAGATTGTTGGGCTCCTCCACCTCCACGAAGAGATTTTCATCGGTGCGGAAGGCGAGCTGGCCAATGCACTCCTCGGCCTCCGAGCGGAGCTGTCCCACCTTCTGCCGGGCGATCATCACCTTGGTGAATTCGTGCTCGCTGGACGAGGACTCCTGGCGGGACACCGCCTCCTGGAGGGACACGTCCGCCTGCTCGGAGATGCGCAGCAGGCCCTTGATTTGAGTGAGCTTCTCGTTGGCGCAGTTGAGCTTCACCACGTCCTTGGTCCGCCGGGCCTCCTCCACCTTCCCCAACACCGAGCGCAGCACCTCGCGCATGCCGCTCAGTGCCTGCGTGCTGCGCACCAGCTTCGCCGAGTCCGGCACGTCGCTGGCCTTCTCCAGCGCCGCGGTGGCGGCGGGAGGGGCTGGCGGCGCGGCGGGGGACGGGCTTTGTGCCGTCGCCATGCCGGCGGCCAGGACGGCGAGCATTCCGACGTTGCGCATGCGGCTCACGATGCCGCAGAGCGTAGAGGCAGGGGTGGGGGGTGTCAAACCAACACGAGCGCGATGAAAGTGGTCAGGACTGACGGGTCAGTCCTTCGTCGCGAGACGAACATTGGCCTCGCGCAGGCGGGCAGACAGGCTCCTGGCGATATTCACCACGATAAAGGTGAACCCATCTCCATGTGTCCTCCGGAACTCGCGGAGGTCCTGCGCGCTGAGCTGAAGCAGGTCCACGTCCGTCTTCGCGCACACGGTGGCGGAGCGGAATTCCTTGTCGATGAGGCCCATCTCCCCGAAGAACTCGGGTGGGGACAGCACCGCGAGCGGATGCAGGCCACCCTGGGGCTGACGGCGCGCGACCTCCACCTGGCCGCGGACGACGACGAAGAGGCTGTCGCCCAAATCCCCTTCTTCGAAGATGACGTTCCCGGCCGCGAAGTGCCGCGCCCGCGCCAGCTCGGCGAGGTGGCCAAGCTCCGCGGAGGAGAGCATCTCGAAGAGCGGCGATGCGGCGATGACGGACAGCTTCTCCATGGTCCCCCCGGGGCCCGGGCTGGGTGCTCCCGGCCGGGAGCCTAGCCCGCCGGCGCGAAGACGAAGGGGTAGGAAACGGCTGTCTCGTCGTCGGGTTTGAAGGGGAACACCCAGCTGCGGATGGTGGTGCGGATGCAGCTGCCCACCGCCTCGCTGCCCAGGGTGTTCTCCTCGATTTCGATGTCCCCGGCACGGCCGGACGTCTTGATGGTGAAGCGCACCACCACCTTGCCCTTGAGGTTGGGGTTCCGCTTGAGCTCCTTCTCGTAGCAGCTCTGGATGGCGGCCTTGCGTGCGCGCACGTAGCGGGCCAGCGCGTCGCGGTCCACGTCGGCGCTTTCGATTTCGGGCGTGGCGTCCTGCACGCGGCCCTTCACCACCGTCTCCTTCTTGTCGCCCAGGTCCACCTTGCCGCCGCCCTGGGTGCCAATGGCGCCGATGTCCGTCACCGTGCCCGTGCCGCCGCCGCGAGGACCGCCGGAGGCGCCCACGGAGGCCTCGCGGGCCACACCCACGCCGCCCGCGCCCGCCAGGGCCTCGGCGATGTCACCGCCGCCGCTGGCGCCGCCGAGCACGTCCGCGAAGGCACCCTGGCCACCGCCGCTATTGGAGCCCAGAATCTTCAGAAGGCCCTTGCCGGAGACCTTCTTCACCACCTCCGCGCGGCGCTGCTGGGCGGCGTCCCCCGCGGGCTTGTTCTCCGCGGGCGTGTCCTCCTTGGGCGCGGCATCGGGCTTGTCGCTCTTGGGCGCTTCGGCGGGGCCGGTGTCCGCGGGCTTGGGGGCCTCCACCGGGCGCTGGGGGATGATGGCGCGCACGAAGCGGTCATCCAGTTCGTCCAGCTCCAGCTCGGCCACCTGCGGCGTCTCCGAGGTGATGATGAGGGCGGCGCCGGAGAAGTGGACCAGGAGCGATGCGGCGAGGATGCCGAAGAAGACGCGGTCCATCGTCTTCCACCGGCTGACCATGACGTCCGTGGGAAGCACCGGCTTCGCCTCGTCGGGCGGCGGCGTGACGAATTGGAAGAAGAGGGTGGCGTCACCCAGCTCCACCTTGCCGCGAGCGCTCTCCGGCAGGGGAAGGACGTGCAGGTCGCCGCGGCGGGTGGCCAGGCCCTGCGCGCGCAGGGATTCGAAGTCCACGTCGGACGAGCCCAGGTTGACGCGGCCCTTCATGTCCGGCGCGATGACGAGCTGGAACTGCTGGTTCTGGTTCTCCAGCAGGGCGAAGCGGGCGGGCCGGCCCTCGGTGGCGGGCAGGACGATGGTGTTCTTCGCGTCGTGGCCGATGGTGACCGCTTCGCGGCGGACGTGGTGCTCTTCGACGATGCGGCCGTTCTGGATGACGCCGACGCGGAGCAGCTTGTTCTGCGAGGTGGCGGCCATGGGACTAGAAGGGTTCCTGTTCCACGCTCTTCTCGACCTTGGGCACGAAGCTCTCGGTGCGACTGAGGTCGTCGAAGCTCAGGTTGGAGCGCTGGAGGATGTACATGGCCTGGGGCTTCTGGATGCGTCCTTCGACGGTGATGGCTTCCAGGCGGATGACTTTGCGCGGGGCCTTCTTCGGCGACGTGGCGCCGCTGCTGGACGAGGAGGCCTGACTGGCGTCCTGGGCCAGGACGGGCGCGGCGGCGAGCAGCACGATGAGGGCGAAGGCGGAGCGCATGGCGGATTTACTGTGAGTCGGCGGTGAGTCTACCCGAGCCGGTGGGCACCGGGGCAGCGGACGCGCCGTCCGGTGACGGTGCCGGGCTGCTTGGGGCGGAGGTGGTGGAAGGTGAGGCGTCAGGCGCCGCGACGCGCGTGCCCGGCTCCGGGTTGGACACCGAAGGGGCGGGCGGTGTTCCCTCGGGGGGGCTGGCCTCGGCGGCTTTCTGCGCCTCGGTGGCCTTTCGGAGCTGGTCCTTCTGCTCGCGCTCCAGTCGCCGCTCCTCGCGGTCGATGAGCTTGCGCGCGTCCTTCATGTACTGGGCGATGCGTTCGTCGCGTCCGCCGCGCGCCTGGTAGTTGTCGAAGTGGGTGAGGGCCGTCTTGTAGCGCTTCAGCGGCTCCATGCCCGGCGGCTCCACGTCGAGGTAGAGGATGGCCAGGTTGAAGTACGCATCCGCGGCGCGCGGCATCAGCAGCAGCACCTGCTCGTACTCGGCGCGGGCCCGCGCGAAGTTCCCCTGGCCCCGGTGGGCGTTGCCCAGGTTGAGGCGGGCCGACGCGAAGTCCGGCGCGGCGCGCACCGCTGCCTCCAGTTCGGTGACGGCGGCCGCGTAGTCCTGCGCCTCGTTGAGCATGGCGCCGAAGTTGTTGCGCGCCTCCGCGAAGTCCGGCCGCAGTTGCGCGGCCGTCTTGAAGGACTCCAGGGCCTGGGGACGCGAGTCGAGCGCCAGGTACACCAGCCCCAGCCCGTTGTGCGTGGCCGCGTCTTTCGGGTCGATGGCGCGGGCGTTCTCCAGCACCATGCGCGCCAGCTCGTGCTTGCCCTCGCGGTAGTAGACCTGCGCCAGCACCTGCATGGCGCGCACGTGCCGCTCGTCGCCCTTCAGCGCCTGCTTGGCCTCGGCCGAGGCGGCGGCGTGGTTCTTCGCCTGGAGCAGGGTGATGGCCAGCGCGGTGCGCAGCGCGACCGAGTCCGGCTGGGAGGACAGCCGCTCGCGCAGCTCGGCTTCCAGCTTCGCCGTGCGGCCGGTGCGGCCATACAGGCGCGCCAGGCAGTCCCACGCGGACTGCTGTTCGGGGGCCACGTCCAGTGCCTTGCGGTAGGAGCGCTCCGCGTCCGCGGTCTTCCCCATCCGCTCCTGGACGATGCCCAGGTTCGTCCACGCGTAGTCCAGCTTCGGGTCCAGCTCGACCAGGGTGCGCAGCGCCGCTTCGGCCGCGGTCAGCTCTCCCCGGCGCGCAATCTCCACCGCCTCGACGAAGTCGCGCTCGGGGCCGCGCGGCGCTTCCGGACGGGACAGGGGCGGTGACGGCGCCTCCGTGGTGGCGCCCGCGTCCGGCGGTGTCGTGGCGGTGGAGTCCGCGTCCTCGGCGGTCTCCTCGGGCGTTGGCCGAGGGGCGGCGGGTGTGGTGGCGCACGCGGACAGCCAGAGGCTGGAGGCCAGCACCACGGAGGTCAGCGCGCGGGCGCATGAAAGACGCGGGCCAGGACTCACTTCGCTCCCTCCCCGGACAGGCGCGGGCCCTCTTGCTGCGTCGAGCGCACGGGGCCGGTGATGCTGCCCACCAGCCCATCCGGGTAGGTGGCGTCCGCGGCGAGCGCCTGCTTGGGCTCCTTGAGCACCGGGTACTCCTTGGGCCGGAAGCGGTTGAGGGACTCCAGCGTGCGGCGCGTCCACTCGTTGGTGAGGCGGTTCTTCCGTGCCTCGGCCAGCGTGGCGGCGTAGCTCTCCACGGCGGCCTCCTCCAGCGCGGTGGTCTGCTGGACCAGCGCGTCCTGGTAGACGACCACCGCCTCCTCGCCCATCCGCTTCACCTCCGCCGGGACGGGCGTCTCGATGATGGTGTTGGCGAAGCGCTCCAGGGCGTAGCCCCGGCGGTAGAGCGCGGCCAGCGTCCACTCCAACTGCTTGTACGGGTAGACGCGCGCGTACGCGGTGTTGACGGACTTCACGCCGTTGCGCTTGGCCGTGAAGCTGCGCTCCAGCGCCTTGCCCTTGCCGCCAATCTTCAGCTTGTCGAACTTCTGGAACTCCAGCTCGGCCAGCTGGAAGCGGCTGTAGGCGGCGGCATCCGCGGCCAGCGGGTGCGTGTCCGGCTGGAGCTTGCGTCGGTCGAACTCCGCCGCGGACCGCGCCCAGGCGTTCTGGGCGTCGCGCGTGCTGCCCAGCTTCTGGTGGGCGTCTCCCATTCGCCGGTGCGCGTCCACCACCAGCTCCACCTGTCCGGACTGCGAGGCGAACTTGCGCACGAACTCCTGCAGCGCGCGGACCTCGCCACGGGGGTTGCCCTGCTTCTCGTAGATGATGGCGGCGCGGTACTGATTCTTGGGCGCGTCCTCCGCCTTGGGGAACAGGTCCGCGTAGCGCATGAAGGCGGCGGCGGCCTCCGGGTAGCGCTGCTGGCCCTCCAACAGGCGCGCGGCGTTGAACAGCGCCGCCTCCCGGTCCTTCGAGTCCGGGTAGTCCTTCACCAGCTTCTGGTAGCTGACGACGGCCTTGTCGAAGTCGTAGGAGTTCTCCGCGTTCACCGCCACGCGGAACAGCGCCCCGCCGGCCAGCGGGGACGACGGGTATTCGCGGTAGATGCGCTCGTACAGCTTCAGGGCGGAGTCGAAGCGGCGCGTGTTCTCATGCGCCACCGCGGCGTTGTTGAGGGCCTTGTCCGCGAACTCGTGGCGGGGCGACTCGTCCACCAGCTCGATGTACTTCGCCGCGGCCTCTTCGTACTTCGACTCGGCCATGAGCTGGTCGGCGAGCTTGAAGCGGCCGGCGAGCTTGAACTTCACCAACTGCTTGTGCAGGTCGCTGGACGGGTCGATGACCTTGTCGTTGCTGGCCAGCCGCGCGCTGACGGACTCCACGCTCCGCCAGTCCTCGTCGATGAGGAAGGTCTCGATGGTGAGGTTGGTGGCGTAGCGGGCCACCTCGTGGCTCGGGTATGCCTGGATGATGGTCTCGAAGCGGCGGCGCGCCTCGGGGAAGTCGTCGTGCGAGTAGTGCAGCTCCGCGGCCTGGTAGGCGATGCCGGGCGCCTTCTCGCCAGCGGGCAGCAGGGTGACGTAGGCGTCCGCGGCGGCCACCAGCTTCTGCTCGGTGGGCGCGAAGGGGCGGGGCTTCACGGCCTGGCCCGGGGGACGCTCCGTCGAGCGCAGCGTCTTGGTCTCCGGCACCGCGCCCGCCTGGATGTCCAGCGTGAGCTGCTTCTGCCACGCGAGCACCGCGTTGAGGGCGGCGTCCGGGCGGTGCTTGTTGGCCGCGTCCGTGTCGCGCACCTCTTCGTAGGCGCGCGCGGCGGCGGCGAACTGGAAGGCGTTGTAGAGGCACTCCGCGTAATAGAAGCGCATGTCGCCCGCGCTCTTCGTCCGCGGGAAGCGCTCCAGGTACGTGCCGTACGCGCGGGCGGCGATGTCGAAGGCGCTCCGGGCCTGCTCGAACTTGCCCTCCTGTTTGAAGACCAGGGCTTGCTGATGGTGGTAGGTGGCGCTGCCGTACAGGCTGCGCTCGGCCAGCGCGTTGGCGCGGGCGATGGCCGCCGTGTCGCCCTTGTTCTTCTCGTACCAGGCGCCGCCGGGCTGGTAGAGGTTGGCCAGGGCCTCGGACTCGGCGAAGGACAGGCCCAGCATGCGGTCCCGCTCGTAGGCCTGGACGATGCGCTGCTGCACCATGGGCGCGTCCGGCGCGTCCGGCGCCTTCTGCAGCACCCGGCGATAGGCCTCGATGGCCGGCGCGTGCTTCGTCTGGTCGAAGTAGACGTTGCCCAGCCGCTGGTACACCTCGGCCTCGTAGGGGCGCGGGCCACGCTCCGCGAAGAGCGCATCCGCCCGGGCGATGCCGCCCCACGTGTCGTCCGCCAGGGAGATGGCCACGTACTGGAGGGCTTCCTCGCGCAGGTCGCCGCCGGCCGTCGCGTCGCCCTTCGCCACACGCTGGGCTTCGTAGAACTCCACCAGCGTCAGGAAGGACGCCACCGCTGGCTCGAAGCGGTCCAGGCGGTAGTACGTCCAACCGAGCTTGTAGAGCGCCTTGTCGTAGAGCGGGTGCGAGGCGTCGCGCGTGGCGGCCTCGTAGGCCTGCGCGGCCTTGGGCAGGGCCTGCGGGTCCTCGTAGTTGTCGAACCAGTACTCGCCGATGCGCACCCAGGACTCGGTGGCGAAGCGGCTCTGCGGGTAACGCGCGATGAGCTGCTGGTACGCGTGGAGGCTGTCGCCGTACTGGTCCTGCTTCTCCAGGCAGTAGGCCAGCAGGTACCAGGCGCCGTCGTTGAGGCGGTAGTCCGGGAAGGTGGCCAGCAGCTTGCGGTAGAGCGCGATGGAGGGCGCGTAGTCCACGCGCGGCTCGGTGGGGAACTCCGCGTCCGGGTTCTTGTCGTGCGCCTCCAGCCGCTCCGCGTAGTCCTTCATCGCCAGCAGGTGGTCGTCCGACGAGCGCTCGTAATACAGCTCCGCCAGGCGGAACATCACGTCCGGCGTGAAGCGCGGCTCGGTGGGGTAGCGGCGCAGGAACTCCTCGAACCGGGCAATGGCGTCCAGCCGCTCGCGGCGCTCCTGAGCCTCCAGGTCCTTGATGCGCTTCTCGTAGGAGGCCGCCAGCGCGCCACGCTTCTGCTCGTAGCGCTGCTCCACCAGCTCCTGCACCTCACGGTGGAACTCGCGCGCCTCGGACTCGTAGAGCTCCAGCGCGCTGCTCACCTCCTGGAACAGCGCCTCCTGTTCGGGCGTGCGTCCCATGCCCTGGAGGTAGGGGGCCGCGGGCGCGGCGGGGGCCTCCGCGGCCCCC
>NZ_SRLV01000164.1:0-7155 GCF_006518205.1 Myxococcus sp. CA005
GTCCGGTTCGATGTGGCGGGGACCGGAGACGGAGTGATGGCGCGCTCTACACGGGCACGAAGCCGGAAACGGCGGATACGGCCAAGAGCAGCCTGCACACCACCGCGCCGGCCCCCGACCCGACCGCCTCGGCTGAGGTGCCGAGCTGACGGCGCCCAAGGGGCGAGAGCAGGCAGGATGCGGTGCCGTATACGGATGCATTCAAGGCGCAGATGGGATGTCACACACGAGAAGCCCGGGTAGCGGCCCGCAACCTGCTCTAGAATCGCCGATATGAGCACTGCACCGTACCCTATTGGTTCCCCCGGAAGCCCCTGGGGTGAGGCGGAAGTCACGACCTGGCGGTCCCGCCAGACCCGCAAGCGCAGCTACGCGGCCGACGTGCTGAGCGCGATAGAGCGCCTGCGCGCGCGCTTCGACGTGGTGCAGTACGGCCTGCTGGACTACCCGCCGGACACGTACCCGCTGTTCGCGCTCGCGAGCCGCGACTGGCGCGACGGGTTGCCGGTGGCGCTGGTCACGGGTGGGGTACATGGCTACGAGACGAGCGGCGTCCACGGCGCGCTGCAGTTCGTCGAGCGGCATGCGGCTGGCTACGCGGGCCGCTTCAACCTGCTCGTCGTCCCGTGCGTCAGCCCGTGGGCCTACGAGCGGATCCAGCGCTGGAACATGAATGCAATTGACCCGAACCGCTCCTTCCGCGAGCCCAGCCCCGCGGAGGAGTCGGCGGCCCTCATGCGGCTGGTCGCCCCGCTGCGCGACCGCGTGCTCGTGCACGTGGACCTGCATGAGACCACCGACTCGGACGAGGCGGAGTTCCGCCCCGCCTTGGCCGCGCGCGACGGCAAGCCCTTTGAGCCCGACCACACCCCCGACGGATTCTACGTCGTGGGCGACACCGAGAACCCGCGGCTCGACTTCCAGCAGGCGGTCATCGCCGCGGTCGCGAAGGTCACCCACATCGCCCCGCCCGACGCCGACGGCAAGATCATTGGCTCTCCCGTCGTCGCCCCGGGCGTCATCCACTACGCACTCCGCCAGCTCGGACTGTGCGCTGGCATCACGCGCGCCCGCTACGTGACGACCACCGAGGTCTACCCCGACAGCCCGCGTGCGACGCCCGCGCAGTGCAGCGACGCGCAGGTGGCGGCGGTCACGGCGGCGCTCGATTACGCATTGGCGCATCCGTAGGGGACGTGCCAATCCAATCTCGACGTCGAGCGCACGCCACGCTCGACCTCGTGGCCGTCACGGCTCACGTGGGCGAGCCGACGCAGGCGGCGCCGGTGGCCGCGGCGCAGGGCCCGCTGGAGTGAGTGGGAGTAGGACTTCAGGGTGGCGTGTCGTGCCTATCGCGCCCCGGTGGCCGCGTCCCGGGGTGCAGGCTTCGGTGCATCGCCTGCCGCCTCGGCGATGGGCCGGGCGTACCTGACCAGCGACAGCAGCATCTTGCCCGGCTCTTCGTTCATGATCTCGTGAGCCGAGTTCTCGAACCAGACCAGGTGCTTGATGGGTGCGTGAAGGCGCTCGAACCATTCGGCCGCGACGCTTGCCGACACGTTGTAGTCGTGCCGGCCATTGAAGAGGAGCATCGGGCACTCGAGCCGGGTCACGTTGCTGAAGTCGGCCCGCAACACGGCGGGGAACAGCTTCTCCTCGGAGAGCTCGTTGGCGGTCCACACCGAGGCCAGCTCGGCATCCGTGTACTCCGGAGAGAGTGCGAAGCCCTCCGCTTCGGCCTGGCCACCCGTCCGCCCGTGCACCTGGCCACCATAGAAGCCGAGCCACTTGCGCTGGATCGCGACGACGGGCAGCTCGAGCGCAGCGCCATGCGCCGCGTAGGGCGCAATCGATTGCAGCTCCCTGATCGCCTCCTCGTTTCCGGCTGCGCGTGCTCTGTCCATGGCAAAGCGCCATCCGCGCCGTTCGCTCTCCAGAACATCGGTCGCCTGTCCCATTCCGATATACGCGTGCAGCCATTCCGGGTGACGTTGCGCTACGGACAGGCCGAGGTAGCTGCCCCATGAATGTCCGAGCAGGAAGATCTTCTCCTTGCCGAGCTCCTTGCGTGCCCAGTGAATCATCTCCTCGGTATCGGCGATCAACCGCTCCGCCGTCATGGTCGCCGCGACCGCGGAGGGGTCATTCGCCAGGTAGGTTTTTCCAGCACCGCGCTGATCCCACTGGATGACGGTGAAGTACTCCTCCCACCCCCGCTGGAAGTACCAGCTCGTCGGCATCGACACGAAGCCGGGACCTCCGTGGAGCATCAGCAACACGGGATTCGCCCGGTCGACGCCGCGGATCGAGACCCATTGGTCGATCCCGCCGATGCGGATCTTCTCCAGCCGCTCCACACCCATGGGGGTCACGATCCGGCGCAGGTTGGCGACGATGGCGGTCGCTTCGCGCCGGCTGCCGGGTCCAGCTTGCTCCCTGGCCGTAGGGGTGCCTGCACAGCTCGTCAGGAGGATGGCCAGGCAGCAATTACGGAAGAGGTTCGTCATCTCGGTCCCGAGACAGTACGCAGGTGCTCGCATAGGGGGCATCGCCCACCTCCTTCCACTCTCTTCTGGCAGCGCAGGCTTGCACGAGCCTGACAGTCGCTGATTGTCGCGGCGCCTTCGCCCCGGGAGGAGTAGCGTCCGCCGACACGGAGGGGACTCATGCGTGCGCTCCTTGTCGAGGATGAGCCGGAACTCGCGCGGCTGGTGGCAAATGAAGCGACGTCCCAGGGCTTCTCGGTCGACGCCGTGGCTTCGGTCACCGAGGCCCGTAGCGCGATCCATCTGGGCGCCTACGCGATCGTGCTTCTGGACCGCCGCCTGCCCGATGGCGACGGCCTGTGCCTGATTCCCGAGCTCCGTGCCATGCAGCCGGAGGCGGGCGTGCTGGTGATCAGCGCGATGGGAGATGTCCCGGAGAGAGTCGCAGGCCTGGATGCGGGTGCGGATGACTACATGGGAAAGCCTTTCCATGCAGACGAGCTGCGGGCGCGCATCCGCTCGGTGCTGCGACGGCCTGCACAGGCGCGACAGCTGCAGCCGGTGCGCTGCGGCGCCATCGAGTACGACCTCGGCTCCAGGCAGATGACGGTGCAGGGAAGGCCGCTGCTGCTTCGCCGGCGCGAGGCCTCGCTGCTGGCCGCCCTGATGCGCCGCGCGCGGCGGGTCGTCCAGCGCGACACCCTCATCAAGGAGGTCTACGGGTTCGACGAGGAGCCCAGTGCCAACACCCTGGAAGCACACATCTCCAGGCTGCGGCGGCGGCTCGAGGATTGTGGCGCGGGTGTGGTGCTGCACCCGGTCCGGGGCGTCGGCTATCTTATCGACGAGCCATGAAGCGTCTCACGGACTCCCTGGCGCCGCGCCTGATCGCGGCCGTCCTCGCAACGCAGCTCATCGTCATCACCGGGCTGATGCTGTTCTGGATGGTGTTCTCCCACTCCGTCTCGCACGACGATCTGTCCGCCGCGACCTCCCAACGTCGCGTCGCCGAGTCGATCACGCTGGACCCGGCAGGCGCCCCTCGCATCGAGCCCTCGAGCGCTCTGCGCGCCTATCAGGCACGACGTCCGCAGCTGGCCTACGCCGTGTACCTGGACGGCCGCCTGGTGTCCGGATCATCGCAGCAGCTTGCCCACGCGATCTCTCCACGCGGCTGGGCCGCACCTGGCGCGAACCTCGAACCGGCGCCCACCCTCGCCGACCTGTACCGGCACTTCCCCGACCTGCAGTGTGTGCAGCTGCTTGCTGAGTGCGGAGATCCGGTGATCGCCCTCGGAGAGGGCCAGCGCGCGAACGTCTCGATGTTCCCGATCCACGGCATCGGGACCGCGGTCGTCGTGACGAGCGGCAATCGCCTCGGACTGGATGACCTGCCAACCGCGCTGCTGACGCTGATTCCGCGCGTGATGAAGCTGTTTGGTTCGGCCGTCCTCGCCACCGTCCTCGTGCTGCCACTGATGCTGCGTCGCGCGCTACAACCCCTCACGAGGGCCGCCAACGCCGCATCCGGCATCGGCCTCGAGACGCTGGACCAGCGGCTGTCGCCCGATGGCGTGCCCAAGGAGATCCAGCCCTTCGTCACGGCCATCAATCAGCTGCTGGAAAGGCTCGAGCGCGGCGTCTCCCGCCAGCAACTGTTCGTCGCCAATGCCGCGCACGAGTTGCGCACCCCTGTGGCGATTCTCTGCGCCCGGCTCGACTCCCTGGGCGACAGCCCCGCCACGCGCGACCTGCGGCGCGATGCGACGCGGCTGGGGCTGATGGTCGACCAGCTGCTCGCGGCTTTCCGCATGCAGGGACAGACCCCGGCGGATTGGAGAGCGCTGGATCTGGTCCAGCAGCTGCGTGATCTGATCAGCGACATGGCGCCGCTGGCGCTGCGGAGCGGACGAGCCATCGCCCTGGAAGCCGCATCGCCCTCCGAGATGGTGCTGGGACAGGCCGATGGCCTTCGGTCGGCGTTGGCCAACCTGCTCGACAATGCGCTGCGCGCCGAGCCCGCTGGCGGGACGGTGATCGTCAGGATGGAAGCCAGCACGTCCAGCGTCACGGTCGACGTCGTCGATCACGGCCCCGGCGTCGAGGAGTCCGACCGAGAGAACATCTTCGAGCCCTTTTGGCGCCGGGAAGGTCAGTGGAGTGGAACCGGGTTGGGTCTGGCCATCGCCCGCCGCATCTCGGAAGGCCACGGCGGTAGCCTGCAGCACCTGCCCACAGAAGGCGGCGGCGCGACATTCCGGATGCGGGTGGGAAGATCTCCCGCAGGAAGAAGCATCGACCCGTCAGCGTGTTGCAAGGATTGAGGCGCGTACTGGCTGGAGTTGCCCCCCGTCAAATCGGACAGCTCAGGGGTGAGAGTTCGCAGTGCGGAACTCGCGGGGTGACTTCACCTTGAGCCCGCGGTGCGCCCCCCGCTTCGAACTCCACCAGGTCGATGGCTTGCCTATAGAAGTCAGGCGCGGGTCTTCCTGGCGGATTGATGGCCTTCATGATGTGGGGCGTCCCCATGTACTGCGCGTGAGCTTCGTTGGGTCAAAGAAGCGTGAGATGTATTCTCTCATGTCGGCCAAGCGAGCATCGCGGCATCAATGATGGCGGCGAGCTTCTTCGCGGAGGCGCCATCGCGAGACTGTATCGACAAGCCCTCCAGCACCGTGGTGTAGAACGCGGCGAGCATCCCCACCTCGGCGGATGCAGGGAGGTCTCCATCGAGAATGCCTCGCTCGAGTCGCTGCTTCAGCGCACGCTCACCCCTGAGGCGATTCTCCGCGAGGAAGGTCCTGACCCGCTCGTTCTCCGGCGAGCCCAGGAGCGAAGACAGGACGATCATGCACCCCCGAGGTTTGTCGCTGGCGGTGTAGGCCCGCGCATTGGCGCGCAGCATCTCCTCCACCGCCGCGCGTGCGGACGGAGCATCCTCCAGGCTGCGGGTGGTGTGAATGCCTTCGAGCCGGTCGTAGAGTTCAACGGCTTCGCGGAAGAGCTCTTCCTTGCAGCCGAAGATGGAATAGAGGCTGGGCTTGTTGACGCCCATCGCATCGACCAGATCCTGGATGGACGTGCCCTCGTAGCCGCGCGCCCAAAACACCCGCATCGCCTCCACGAGTGCCTCGTCGCGGTCGAACCCGCGGGGGCGGCCCATCACAGCGGAAGGCTTCTTCGTCTTCACCTTGCGCGGAGTCATCGCTCGATTGCCCGCAGGCCAGCGACGCCGATGCCGATCATCACCAGGAAGAAGATACGTGGTGCCGAGACCTGTTCGCCGAGAAATAGCATGCCGAAGACCGCGACGCCGCACATGCCCATCCCCACCCAGACATCGTAGGCCGTTCCGACGGGCAGCTGCTTCAAGGCGAGCGACAGCAGCACCAGGCTGACCATGGCGAGGCCGATGCCGATGACACTGGGCCAGAACCGGGTCAGGCCGTCGGCTCGCTTGAGCGCGAGCGCCCAGGCGATCTCCAGACACCCGGCCAATATCAACACAATCCATGCCATGAACGCCTCTTGATGTCGCGGCTTCAAGCCGAAAAGCCACCATCGACCGCGATAGAGGTGCCTGTGATGAATCGCCCGCTGGCACTCGCCAGGTGCCCGACGGTGGCGGCGATGTCCTCGGGCTGCGCGTAGTGCTTAAGGGACATGAGCGCCAACTCGGCCGCGACGGCGGGCCCGGTCGCCGGATTCATGTCGGTATCCGTCGACCCGGGGTCGATCACGTTCACTGTGATGCCGCGCTCGCCGACTTCCCGTGCCAGGCCCTTCGTCAGGCCGATCAAGGCGGACTTGCTCATCGAGTAGAGCGTGACTCCGCCATAGGGCACGCGCTGCGCGAAGCAGGAACCAATCGAGATGATGCGGCCACCCTGCGGCATGTGCGCGAGCGCGGCTTGAGACGCGACGAACACGCCTCGAACGTGGATTGCCAGCGTCCTGTCGAGTTCCTCGAGTGTGACCTTTTCGAACGGTCCGGAAGGGAAGATGCCGGCGTTGTTGACCAGGATGTCCAGGCGGCCCAACTCGGACGCCGCGCGGTCGACTGCGCCACGGACGGCGTCGGGGTCTCCGTTGTCCGCCTGGATGGCCACGGCCCGTCGGCCGAGTGCCTTGAGTTCACCGACCAGCGTGGCCGCTTTGTCGCCAGAGTTCGCATAGGTGAAGGCTACGTCCGCCCCTCCCTTTGCCAGATGCCGAACGATGGCGGCGCCGATGCCACGCGTGCCACCTGTCACCAACGCCGCCTTGCCACTGAACGCCATCATGTCCACCCTCTACTTTGGAACCGGTCGTTTAAAATGTCTACGCAGCGAGGGTGTCTCCGTCAAGACTTTCTTAATGACCGGTTCATATGTCCCCAGCAGAGCCCTTTGCGGGAAAGCGCCCGCGCTCTCTCCGCCAAGGTGAGTGAGCCAGTTCCCTCAAGCAGGTGAGGAGGAGGCGAGCGATGGGCTTGAGGCAGCGACCAGGAAGAAGCGGATGAGGGAGAGGACGCCGCGTGTGGACTTTCGCAGAGTTGCTTAGTACTACCCGGTCACATGCGTGACGGCCCCCGAGGAGGTGCGCGGGCGCCGATGTGGCGCAGGCAAAGTGGGCAGTGGCCAATGCGGCGCAGCAGCAGGTGCTGAAGGCGGCGGCGCACTTCGGGCAG
>NZ_SRLV01000165.1:0-6978 GCF_006518205.1 Myxococcus sp. CA005
GGGCCACCGAGGCACCGGTGTCTTCCAGGTCCAGGCTTTCGCGCAGGTCCGCGAGCGGATCCACCTCTTCCGGAGGTGACGGCATGGGCGGGCGCAGGTTACCCCCCGAACGGGCTCACGACCAGAGACGCGTGGGCATGTGCGCGTCCGAAGTCCATCCATCCGGTCGGACGGCAGCCGTACAGTCTCCTCGACGCCGAGGCTCCCAGGCGTTAGCCAGTGAGGGAAAACATCACACCTCGCCTTGCCCTCCCAGTGGGCCGGTGACAGCTTCGGAAGTTTCTATGGCCATCCGCTACGCGCTACCCAACGGGCTTACCGTCGTCTTCGAGGAGCAGCACGCCGCCAAGGTCGCGGCCTTCCAGGTCTGGGTCAAGGCCGGGAGCGCCGACGAGCGGCCGGACCAGGCAGGGCTTGCCCACCTGCACGAGCACATGCTCTTCAAGGGCACCGAGCGCCGCGGCCCCGGTGAGGTCGCCCGGGACGTGGAGTCCCATGGCGGCGAAATCAACGCCTGGACCTCCTACGACCAGACCGTCTACCACATCGTCATCGCCAGCCAGTTCGCCCGGATGGGCCTGGACATCCTGGGCGATGCGGTGCGCCGGTCGGCCTTCGACGCAGGCGAGCTGTCGCGCGAAATCGAGGTGGTGTGCGAGGAAATCAAGCGCAGCCAGGACACGCCGTCCCGCCGTGCCTCGCGTGACCTCTTCTCCACCGCCTACCAGGTGCACCCCTACCGGCTGCCCGTCATCGGCACCGACGAGAGCGTGCGCAGCTTCACGCGGGAGAAGGTGCTGGAGTTCTACCACCGCCACTACACGCCCAAGAACCTGGTGCTGTCGGTGGCGGGAGACTTGCGCGAGGCGGAGCTGCGCGAGTGGGTGGACGACATCTTCGGCGGCGACTGGGGCCGGCCGTATGAGGGCCGGGTAGCGCGCGCCCCGGAGCCCGTGGCCGCGGGCCGGCGCATCCTGCTGCGCCCGGACGAGGTGAAGGAGGCCTACCTCCACCTGGCCTTCGGGATTCCCCAGGCGGACCACGAGGACGTGCCCGCGCTGGACGTGCTGGCGATGATTGCCGGCCAGGGAGACGCGTCCCGGCTGGTGCGCGAGGTGAAGCGCCGCCACAACCTGGTCAACGACATCCACACCTTCGCGTATACGCCCACGGACCCGGGCCTCTTCTCCGCGTCGATGACGCTCCAGCCCGCCAACGCCGTCCGGGCGCTGGAGGAGGCGGCGCGAGGGCTGGCCACGCTGCGCGCCACGCCGGTGACGGCGGAGGAGCTGGCCACGGCCAAGGCGCTGGTGGAAGCGGAGGCCGTGTACCAGCGCGAGACGGTGCAGGGCGTGGCCCGGAAGATGGGCTTCTACCAGTCCGGCATGGGCAGCCTGGAGGCGGAGGCCCGCTACTACGAGGCCGTGCGCAACCTCACGCCCGAGCACCTGCGCGCCGCCGCCGAGCGCTACCTGCGCTTCGACCGCGCCGTCGTCACCGGCCTGCTGCCGGAGGGCACGCCGCTGACGGAAGCGCAGGTGCACGAGGTGCTGGATGCCGTGGACCGCGCGCCCGCCGCGGCGCCGCCCGAGCGCAAGCCGCGCAAGGTGGCCGTGAGTGACTCGCCGGTGCGCATCCTGAAGGGCACGAGCGCCGGCCCCAGCGACATCATCACGGAGAAGCTGCCGTCGGGCGCGACGATTGTCGTGCGCGTGGAGCCCGCGGTGCCGCTGTTCGCCATCCGCGCCGCCTTCGCGGGCGGTCTGCGCTACGAGACGCCGGAGGACAACGGCATCACCACGCTGCTCACCCGCAGCATCACGCGGGGGACGCCGACGCACGACGCAGAGGAGGTCTCCGACCTCATCGACGCGTACGCGGGCAGCCTGGGTGGCCAGGGTGGGCGCAACTCGGTGGGCCTGCGCGGTGAGTTCCTGTCGCGCCACTTCGAGCCGGCCTTCCGCCTCTTCGCGGACTGCCTGCTGAATCCCTCGTTCCCGGAGGCCGAGGTCGCCCGCGAGCGCACGCTGCTGCTCCAGGACATCCTCACGCGCGAGGACAAGCCGTCCAGCGTGGCCTTCGACCTGTTCAGCAAGACCATCTACCGCACGCACCCCTACCGGATGCCCACCACAGGTGAGCAGGCGTCCGTGGAGAAGCTGACGCCGGAGCTGCTGCGCGCGTGGCACGCGGCGCACATGGACCCGTCGCAACTGACGCTCAGCGTGGTGGGCGACGTGAAGGTGGACGAGGTGATGGCCCTGGCGCGCGAGTACTTCGGCGCGTCGCGCGGCAAGGCGGCCCCGCCGCCGAAGGTGTCGCTGGAGGCGCCCCTGGAGGGGCCTCGCGAGGCGAAGAAGGTGCTGGCGCGGGCCCAGGCGCACCTGGTGCTCGGCTTCCCGGGCATCCGCGTGGGCGACCCGCAGCAGCACGCGCTGGAGGTGCTCTCCACGGTGCTGTCTGGCCAGGGCGGGCGGCTCTTCGTGGAGCTGCGAGACAAGCGCTCCATGGCGTACAGCGTCAGCTCGTTCGCCATCGAAGGCGTGGATCCGGGCTACTTCGCCACGTACATGGGCACCAGCCCGGAGAAGGTGGACGCGGCGCTGGCCGGCATCCGGGCGGAGCTGGAGCGCGTGCGCGACGAGCCCATCCCGGCCGAGGAGCTGGCGCGCGCCAAGCAGCACCTCATTGGCACGCACGAGATTGGCCTGCAGCGCAACGGCTCGCGCGCGGCGCTGCTGGCGCTGGACACCTGCTACGGCCTGGGCCTGGAGAACTTCCTCCACTACGCCGACCACGTCGCCAAGGTGTCGGCGGACGACGTGCGCGAGGTGGCGCGCAAAATCATCAACTTCGACCGCAGCGCGCTGGCCGTCGTCGGGCCGTAGCGACGCGGAGTCCCTCGGGAGGACACGCCGCCCCTAGAGGGCGGTGCTCCCGAGGGCGCCTTCGATGGCTTCGAGCAGGGGCTGTGCCGGAGCGCCCGGAAGCGTCGTGCAGCCCCGCGCCAGCTCCCGCTTCATCCGCAGGCGGTCCGGCTGTGAGCGCGCCTCTCCAGCCAGCGCCTGCGGGTCCACCGGCGTGGCCAGCAGCGTCGCGCAGGTGCGGAAGGTCTCCAGCCGGTCCAGGTCCTCTTCTTCCAGCGTGACGGGCGTACCATCCAGCGCCAGTCCGACGAAGGACAGCTGCCGAATCTCGTCCGCCGTCAGCACCAGCGCCCCGTTGAGGGTGAGCCGGGGCGGAGGCTGCGGGCCCGGTCCTCCCGCCAGCTCCACCACGCCGTCCACGGGCTTGGGCTGGCAGGGCACCTCGCGCAAGGACAGCAGCTCATCCGTCTTTCGCGTCTCCCGCGTCTCGCCGCTACGGGAGAGCTGAACGATGCCGGCCACCACCGCGGGCACACCGGCGATGAGCAGCCCCAAGCCCCACCCCGTGGCGACGTCGCGGCTGGAGGCGCCGTAACGGCCCTTTTCATCGATGGCGGAGCGGTTCGGCGTGTCCGAGAACAGCGTGCGCCCCACCAGCAGCGTCCCGCCCAGCACCGTGAGAATGCCTCCGGTGCTCACGGCCGCCGCCGCGCCCGTGTTGCTGTGCGTGGAGATGATGTCCTCCGCGTACTCCCCATGCTGCTCGGTGCGGCAGATGTCCGACGAGGAGAACGCCAGCGTGAGCTGGGGCCACTGCACCTGCGTCGTGGCGAAGGGGATGCGCTCGTTCAGCGCCTTCTCCTGGGCGTAGGTCCGCAAGAGCGGCCCGCGCTCCGTCCTCCGCTCCACGTCCAGCGGCGCGCACCCCACCGCCATCACCAACACCGCCGCCCCCAGACGCTTCATGGTTGGCCCTCCCGGAAGAAGCCCGCAACGTCCGGGCACTCGGTGAGAAACCGCGTCGCGTCCGCACAGGTCGGAGGATGGTCCGTGGACGTGCCCCAACTGAGCAGAGGCTCGCGGCACTCCAGGACGCGCTCCCGCGTGAGGGATGCGAAGGCAAAGGCGTCGTCCTCGCAGCCCGTCCGCCGGAGGAGGGTGGCCTCGCAGCCCAGCCCCAGGTCAAGCTGCACCGCCACGCCGGGACAGGCCGCCGCCGAGCGGCAAAGCCGGACGACGACATCCCGACAGACCGCGGCATCCGGCGCGTCCGGACCCGAGCAGGCAGTCAGGCAGATCAGGGGCCACCAGCGAATGAGGCGTCTCACGGCGCTTCCACGCTAGCCACGCTGGGATTAAAGGGCCCGCATGTCCCAGACCTATCTGTCACTCACAGTGGAGTTGCCCGAGGAAGCGTCCGAGGCCGTACAGGACCTCCTCCACGAGTCGGGCGCGCTGGGCCTCGAAGTGCGGGACCGCGAAGCGCCCCTCATGCCGGGCGTGCGCGGACCGAACCCTGGCGAGGCCATCATCATCGGCTACTTCGACGAGCGCGACACGGCCGAGTCCGCCCGTGACGAGGTGGCGTCGTCCTTCCCCGAGGCGAAGCTCACATTGGATGAGCAGCCCCAGCAGGACTGGAGCAACGAGTGGAAGTCGCTCATCAAGTCCGTGCATGTGGGCAGGTTGTGGGTCGGTCCTCCGTGGGACAAGGCGAACGCGCCCGCGGGCACCGTGCAGCTCGTGATTGAGCCGAAGATGGCCTTTGGCACCGGCGACCACCCGACGACGTCCCTGTGCCTGGCCGCGGTGGACGCATACATGGCCGAGCACCCGGGCGCCGCCGTCCTGGACGTAGGCACCGGCACGGGCGTGCTGGCCATCGCCGCGAAGAAGCTGGGCGCGGGCCGCACCGTGGCCACCGACAACGACCCCATCTCCGTGGAGCTGGCGCAGGAGAACCAAGCGGAGAACGGCACGCCGGACATCGAGGTCTCCGGCAAGGAGCTGACCCAGGTGGAGGGCACCTTCGACCTGGTGCTCGCCAACATCCTGGCCAACACGCTCATCGAGCTGGCCCCGCTGATTGTGGCGAAGACCAAGGACCGGCTCGTGCTGGCGGGTGTGCTCTCCCACCAGCGCGCGGACGTGGAAGCCGCCTACCGCAACCTGGGCCTCACCGTGCTGACCGGCGCCACCCAGGGCGAATGGGTGCGCATCGACCTGCAGCGCTGAAGTACATGGCGCCGTCCCCGTGAGGCATGTGCGGGGACGGCGGCCCTGGGGTGCCAGGCATCGCTCGCGGGCGCCGGCCCTGACACCGGCCTCACCTCCCGCCCGGCATCGCGAGAGGCGGAGGACATGCCCCTACGGCCGTTCGACCCGGACGGGGCGCAGCGCACCATCCAGCACCACCACCGCCGTGCCCAAGCCGCCGCTCTGCATTCGCGAGTAACGGACATCCCGAATGGTGACGCGCCATCCATCGGCGCGCTCATCCACCTGGTACGTGGGCAGGCGCAGCCAGTTGGCCAGCCCTCGAATCTGCGGCGCCGACAATGCGGCCTGGATGACAGGCCCGGGCTGGGCTTCACGCGGCACGCTGGCGTCACTGATGCGGAAGCGGCCGGCGTCGCCCGCCAGGAAGTCGGCTCGGACGAAGTGGTAGCGGTCCGGCCCCAAGGCGATGATGTCCCGCACGAAGGGGTTGGCCGGCAGCGGTCCCGCGATGGCGCGCTCCACAGGGAGGTTCTGCGAGCGAAGCCATTCCAGCGCACCCGGTGCGGCCACCTGAGAGCCCACGAAGATGGCGCTCAGGTAGAGCAACAAGCCCACGCCGCAGACCCGGGCCACACGCTGCGCGGAGAGGACGTGGGTCCCACGCAGCCGCAACCAGACGATGGCGGCCACACCCACGGCCCACATCACCTTCGCGGGCCATGGGACGAACGCGGGAACCATGATGAGCGCGGTGGAGGCAACACCGAGCACCACCCACCCCGCGGCGGACCTGCGCGTGCGCGCATCCGCCATGATGACGGCGGCGCCTGCGAGCAGCCACACCCACGGGTCGATGATGAAGAGCGCGTCGCCGTAGAACCACGTCCCGTCAAAGGGCATCAGCAGCCGGACGCCATATGTGTTGAGCCAGTCCAGCGCGGGGTGGCTCAGCACCGACAACGTGGACAGCATCAGCAACGGTCCGAAGCGAGCCGGCGGCAGGTCCGGATGCCTGCGCCTGCGCACGTACCGGTCCCAGAGCAGCATCAACCCGGTGAGGACGAAGGGCCACAGGGCCAGGGCGAGCACGCCGTGCGTCCAGCCCCGGCGCCAGTAGAGCGACGCATCCGAGCCCGCCAGGGTGACGAGGCCATCGACATCCGGCAGGTTGGCGCCGATGACGAGCGTCGCGGTGGCCAGCGGCGTGGTGCGCTTCAGCCCCGCCTCCGCCATCCACGCACCGACGAGCGAGTGAGCCAGATTGTCCATGCCCCCACTCTAGGCCTGCCCGCACCGTCCAGCGCCTCTCCAGGGTGGTGGGCCCCGCGCCCGAGACACGGTAGCGTCGCGCCCGCGTGGAGACGCCGCCCCCTTCCCGGCCACCAACCGACGTCCGCTCCCAGCTCGTGGGACCGATGCTCGCCTACCTGCGCGCGACGGGGCGCGACCCGTCCCCTCTGGTGGAGCGCTTCGGGCTTCCCGCCAACGCGAGCGCGCTGCCCGAAGTCACCCTCCCGCTGGCCACCCTGCACGCCTTCCTCGACGCGGCCGAGGCCCTGTCCGGAGACGCCTTCCTCGGCCTGCACGTGGCGCAGCGAGTCCCGCGCGGAAACTACGGACTGGTGGAGTACATCGCCCGGGCCTCCCCCACCGTCCGCGACACCTTCCGCGCGCTGGCCCGGTACATGGCGCTGCTGGAGCCCGCCTGGCGCGCCTCCTTCCAGGACGCACCGGACGGCAGCGGCACCTTCGTCTACGGCATCCCCGGCGAGCCCCTGGCCTACGGCCGCCACGCCAGCGAGTTCGGACTGGCCCTCTTCGTCCATGTCGGGCGCCAGCTCACCGAACACCCGTGGAATCCGCGCCACGTCTCCTTCGCCCACCCCGCCCC
>NZ_SRLV01000166.1:0-6698 GCF_006518205.1 Myxococcus sp. CA005
CCACGGCGAGGGGCTCTTGCGCGACGGAGCGAGCCAACCGCTCCACCATGTCCGCGGTGAGCGACTCCTCTTCCGTGGCCGCGGCGGGCGGCGGTGGCGGCGTGGTGGCCGCCTGGGCTTCCGGATCCAACGCCGCCGCGAGCTTCGCGAAGCGCAGGGCCAGGGGCTGGCGGTAGATGGTGGAGACCCACTCGCGGACGCGCACCTCGGTCGCCACCCAGAGCTCGAGCGGCTTGCCCAGGAGGAAGCCGACCTCGTCGAGCTCCTTCTTGGGCACCGGGTAGCCGCTGGCGACGTGCAGCGTGTTCCCGTCCAGGGACAGGGGGACGACGCACAGGCGCTCGGCGATTTTGGGCGGGATGAAGGAGGCGACTTCGGGATTGGGCTCGAAGTCCATCAGGTTCACCGGCATGAAGCCGGAGACCTCTCCGAGCATCGCGAGCACGTCCGCCTCGCTGGCGACGCCCTGCTCCAACAGCACGGAGTCCACCTGCCCGCCCAGGGTCTGGTGCTGACGCAGCACCTCCCCCGCCCTCTCCTGCGTGAGAAGCATGCGTGAGACGAGGAACTGGGCGAGACGGGCGGGCATGTAGGACGCGGCATCTTACGGCCACGGCCGCAAGGCACAATGAGCCGGTGGTTCAGCTCGGTTGAACGACGAAGGTGGACGTCAGCTTGTCATGAAGCGTCTGCCCGCGCCGGTCGAAAAGCGCCATCCAGAAGCCACCAAGGAAGAAGACGAAGGACACGCCGGAAAGCAGGGCGCGCACGATGGCTCGTCCCGGTGCCGGGGCGATCCCATGTGTGTCCACCAGCCGCAGCCCCAGGAGCAGCCGTCCGAGCGTCCGGCCATTCCAGAGGAAGGCCGCCACCGCGCAGTATACGAGCGCGAGCACCAGAACGAGGAAAAACCCGGGCAGGAGGATGGTGTGGAAGGCGCGCAGCCAGGCCACGAAGGCATCGAGCCCCGTCAGCCCCGCTTCCGGCGTCTTCAGTCCCGTCACCGATGAGGCCAGGGTGATGTAGAGCGCCGCCACGCCGGCGATGGCCGCCGTGTCGATGGTGAAGGAGAGCAGCCGCCGCCACAGGGAGGCTGGGCGGGCGCGCACTTCCGTGACGCCCGAGGCGGACTTGACCTGGGCCTTGGATGGGGGCGCCTTGATGGCCTCGGAGCGCGCCACCCCCACGGACACGCCGGGGAGGAGCGGCTCCATGTGCGGCAGGGCCGAAGGGGCCGCGGCCGGGGATTCCATCGCCGGGAGATCCGTGGAGGCGGCTTCCGCGTGCTCCATGCGAGGCAGTCCGGAAGTGGACGCGGCGGGAGGCGCCGCCTGCTCCATGCGGGGCAGGCCCGCGGGAGGCGCCGCCTGCTCCATGCGGGGCAGACCAACGGGCGCAATCGCAGGAGCCGCCAGTTGTGCCGGGGCCTGCGGGCGCGGCGCGGGCGCCACCGGCGGCGTTCCATAGGCCGGCGTCATGGGAGAGCCCGTCGCGGGCTGGGGCTGAGCAGCGCGCGGCGCGGCGGCACCAGGCTGAGGCGGGTGCGGCGCGGCGTGAGGCAGTGCGGCTCCCGCATGCAGAGGTGCAGCGCCAGGCTGCGCGGACCGGGGTGCGGCCTGCTGGGGCGCGGTGGCACCCGGCTGCGCGGTGTGGGGCAGTGCGGCACCGGCCTGCTGAATCGCGGCGGCACCGGGCTGAGCGGCGCGGGGCGCAGCCTGCTGAGGCGCGGCGGCTACGGGCTGAGCGGCGCGGGGCGCAGCCTGCTGGGGCACGGCTACGGGCTGCGCGGGACGAGGCGCGGCGGCACCCGGCTGCGCGGCGCGCGGCGCGGCGACACTCGGCTGAGCGGCTCCGGCCTGCTGAGGCGCGGCGGCACCGGGCTGAGCGGCGCGGGGCGCGGCCTGCTGAGGCGCGGCGGCCCAAGGCACAGCGGCACTCGGCTGCGCGGCGCCGGCCTGATGGGGCGCGGCACCTGGCTGCGCGGCGCGGAGGGCGGCGGCCCCCGGCTGTTGGAGTGGCCGGGGCGTGGCGGCTGGCTGCGCCGCGCGAGGCATGGCGGGGCCCGGCAGCGGCGTGGACAGGGGGGCGACGGAAGGGGGCGGCGGCGGCGCATGCTGCGCCAGGTCGGCGAACGCGGGCGTGCCCGGGAGCGTCGATAGCTCTTCCTCGCGTTGCTCCGTGCGGCGGTCGATGCGGATGTCGCGATCGAGGAGGCTGGGCACTCCGGGTGAGCGGACAGTGACGGTGTCGCAGGCCGCGCACTCACCCACGGGTGGAAGCATGGCACCGCACTTCAAGCACTTGGACAACGGACTCCTCCCGGCTGGACGACTGCTACATGAAAAGACAGCCATGGGCCGGGGGCAAGAAAAGTGCGAGCCCCCGAGGTCCCTTGCTCGAAGGACCGTCAGGGGCTCATCACCGTGTCATGCGCGTGTCCCACGGGGGGACGTCCCGTGGAGAGTCCTTCACTCTCAGGCATGTACCCGTCGCCGTCCGGCTGCGCCCACCAGCAGGAGCACGACGATTGCGCCAATCACCGACATGATGATGCCTGAGGGCCTCACGTCGAAGAGCCGACCATCACGCTGGAACAGCGAACCGACAAGGCCGCCCACGAGCGAACCGACCATGCCGAGCAAGGTCGTTGCGATGAGCCCCATGCTCTGCTTCCCGGGGAGGATGGCGCGGGCGATGAGACCCGCGATGAGGCCGATGACGATGAATGCGATGATCCCCATGAGTGTCTCTCCTGTGTTGAGGGTCCCCCTGAGGTCCCCTACGGCAGAAACGTAGGAATCATCTTCGGACAGTGTGAACCGCCCACTCCGTGCGGTCGGCTGCCGCCCTGCTACCCGAGTTCGCCGTCCAGGTGCATCATCACCGCCAGCGCCGCGAGCGCCGCCGTCTCGGTACGGAGGATGCGCTTGCCCAGGGTGACTGGCCGCGCGCCCAGGGCCATCAAGGCATCCACTTCTTCACGCGCAAGCCCCCCTTCGGGGCCAATCACCAGTGCCACGGCGGTGCCCGCGCCCGCGGCCCGGAACGCTTCGCCCAAGGGCACGGCCGACTCTTCCTCGTCGAGCACGAGCAGCACGGTGCCCGCGGTCAGCGAGCGAGCCGCATCCAGCAGTGGGGCAGGCGTGGCCACGCGTGGCACGTCGTCCCTGCGGCATTGCCGCGCGGCCTCCTCGACAATCTTCGTCCACCGGGAGGTGCGCTCCTCCGCGCGCTTGGGCTCGAGCTTCACGACACTTCGCGCCGTGGCCACGGGGTGGAAGGCGGTGGCGCCCAGCTCGGTGCCTTTCTGGAGCACCAGCTCCAGCTTGTCGCCCTTGGGCAGGCCTTGAAGGATGCTGACCTCGCGGCGCGGGGGGGCCACGCGCGCGGTGCCCAACGTCACGCGCACGACATCTGGCGTGACGTGGGCCACGCGGGCCTCGAAGGCCCGGCCCTTCCCGTCGAAGACCTCCAGCGCGTCGCCTTCCTCCAGCCGCAGGACATGCAGGAGGTAGTGACGACGCTCGCCGGTCAGCTCCACTTCGGCGGGAGCGGGCTCGGGCAACGGGGCGAAGAGGCGGACCAATGCGGTTTCTCCAGAGCGCGGGGGGGCTGGACTCTGACCCTGGGGGCCACCGACTTCAAGGTGTCAGGTTGGCAGACAGTTGCTCCGTACGCGTCCTGGCGTGCGCAAAAGATGCGCTGACTGCGGAAGCCCAGGGTCCTCGCTGTCCGTGGGGGAGTTGAGGCACGATAGCGGGCAGTGCTCGTCACCATGCGCCGCAGCGACAAAGCCACATCACACTCCAACGAAGATGTGGTGCTGGCAACCAGCTCGCTTCAGGGCGAGCGCCGCGTGGCCATCGTCCGCGTCCTGGTGGTGTTGCTGATGGCGGTCAGCCAGGTCGTCATCGCCTGGGGCGGAGGGGAGACGTACTCGGCACCGGTGGACGGCGTGCGCCTGCAGGCGATGGCCGCGTACGTGCTCTTCTCCGTCGTCGCCATCGCCGTGCTGCTGCTCCAGAAGCCGCACCCGAAGCGGGCGCGGTGGCTGCCCGTGCCCACGACGCTGGCGGACACCAGCTTCTTCTCCTTCATGGCGTGGCACACCTGGCGCATCTCCGGCGTCTTCGATGCCGGCATGTTGTGCGCCAGCCTGGGCATGGTGCTGGCGTTCTCCGTGGTGCGTTACTCGTGGTGGCACGTGCTGTTATCCACGGTGCTGTCCAGCGGCGCCTATGCGCTGCTCGCGTGGATGACGGGGCACGGCTCGGTGGCGCGCACCAGCTTCGTTCTCATCTGCTACGCCGCCTTGGGCGGGCTCATCGCGCTGACGAACTCGGAAGTGGGGGGCATGTTCCTCAATTTGCGGCGCCGCGACGGCCTGTCCCGCTTCCTGCCCCGGCAGGTGGTGGAGCGGGTGATGCAACTGGGGGATGCCTCCCTCCAGCCGGTGCAGCGCGACGTCACCATCCTCTTCAGCGACATCCGCGACTTCACCACGCTGAGCGAGACGCTGGACCCGGGACAGGTGCTGGAGTTGCTGGACGACTACTTCGGGCACATGGCCCACATCGTCATGGCGCGCCACGGCATCGTGAACAAGTTCCTGGGCGACGGGATGCTCGCGTGCTGGGGCGTTCCGGATGCGCGCGAGAACCACGCGGAGCTGGCCATGCGGGCGGCGCTCGACATGCGCGCCAAGCTGGAGGACATCAACGCCCAGCGCGTGCAGCGAGGTCTGCCGCCGCTGCGCATCGGCATCGGGCTGCACACCGGCATGGTGGCGGCGGGCATGCTCGGCGGCGCCGAGCAGCACGAGTACACCGTCATCGGTGACGCGGTGAACCTGGCGTCTCGCGTGGAGGGCCTCACCAAGTCCCACGGCGTGGACATCCTGGTGAGCGAGCGGACGTGGCAGATGAGCGGCGGGCATTTCACGGGCGAGCGCCTGGGTGAAGCGCACGTGAAGGGCCGGCGGGAGTCCGTGGTCGTCTACTCCCTGCACGGCCCGCGCACCCATGAGGACGTACCGCCCGTGCTCAAGGCCGCGGCGGGCACGTAGCGCCTCGCCGCGGCGTGGGTGCTCAGGCGGGCTGTGACTCGCCGGGGCCCGTCATCACCTCGGCCCGCAGCGTCTGCTTCATGCCCAGCGAGAACAGGGCCACGGTGAGCAGGTACACGGGCTCGATGAAGAAGAGCAGGGGCCCGCCCAGGGACAGGCCATGCGTCTTCTTCTCGAAGACGACGTGCGCGCCGACGACGAGCGCGAAGCGCACGGCCATGACGCCTACCGCCACCGCGGCGGCGGTGCCCACCGGAAACCTCGCGACGACGGCCTCCGCGGCGAGCAGCGTGGGCGGCAGGGGCAGCGCCATCAGCAGCCCCGCTGTCCACTCCAGGGAGACGGCGTAGAGGACCACCGCGAGCAGCAGCACGTGCGCCGCCGTGAGCGCCGCGTCACCCACGGGCAGCCGGACGAAGCTGAGCGGGACGAGCAACGCGAAGATGAACATGTAGGCCCCCACGAAGTGCACGGCGCGGCTGACGCCGTTCTCATGCAGGGGCAACCAGACGCGCAGCTTGTCGGCGAAGCTCGTCATGGCGTGGGACTACGCGCGGACCGGCGTGGTGGCGGCCTGCTGCTGCGGCTTGAGGACGTAGTCCCCCAGGAGCACCGCGACGAAGAAGAGCGGACCCACCAGCGCGTGCACCAGGTTGGTGAGGAAGGAAGGCGACTTCTTTTCCCACACGCTGTGTCCGGCCAGTTGCACCAGCCACGCGAACGCGGCCATGACCACCACGCTCCACGTGGGCATCATCCGGCCCACCGGGAAGCACGCGGCCATGAAGAGCACCACGATGATGCCCAGCTTCACGTCGGCGCGCAGGTACCAGACGGCAGCCAGGGCCAACACCACCATGCCCAGCGTCAGCGAGCCGCCGGGAATCGCGGGCACCGCCATCAAGTGCACCCAGTCCAGCATCGCGACGATGTGGAGCACGATGAGCGGGATGGCGATCTTGTGCGTCAGCCGGTTCGTCGGGTGCTGATGCGAGGAGTAGTACTCGTCGAAGAGGGCGACGACATGGGGCTTGAGCATGCGTCCTCCGGAAGCGAAGGGGTGTGGATGCTCCGCAGCGTAGGGGAAGTGGCGCCGGGTTTCCTGGCCGCGGACGCCAATCTCCTGGCCGAGCACGCCACCCGGGTTCAGCCCGCTTCGGGCCTTTCGCGCCAGACGCGGGGCGTCATGCCCGTCCACCGCTTGAAGGCGCGGTCGAAGGTGCTCAGCTCCGAATACCCCAGGAGGAAGGCCACCTCGCTGACCCCCAGGTGCGCGTCCCTCAGGTAGTCGAAGGCCAGCTCACGGCGCACTGCGTCGACCTCGTCCTGGAAGGACGTGGCGTGCTCGGCGAGCCGGCGCTGGAGGGTGCGGGGGCTGACGTGGAGCTGCCGGGCCACGTCGCCCATCTGCGGCGCTCCGTTCCGCAGGGAGGCGCGGAGGGCGTCGCGGACCTGTTGCAGGAAGGGGGGCGTGCGGGGCACCGACGGTGGCTCGGCGGCGGGGGTGCCAGCGGCGCGCTCCAGGACGGACAGGAGGACGGGGTCCGCATCCACCACGCGCAGCGCGAGCGTGGCCGCGTCCAGCGTCAGGGCGTTGCGGCCCGCGTCGAACGCCGGGGTGACGCCAAAGTGC
>NZ_SRLV01000167.1:0-6223 GCF_006518205.1 Myxococcus sp. CA005
GGGCACCTGCTTGGGGGCGGGCGGGCCCCGCTCGATTTCGCGCGCCAGGGCCACCGTCTGCGGCAGCGGCGTGGTGTCCAACTCCTCGCGCAGCAGGCGGCGGCACCGCTCGAAGGCGTTGAGCGCGGCCATGCGGTCGCCCGCCACGTAGTGCAGCCGCATCAGCCGGCGCCACGCTTCTTCCGAATACGGGTCCATGGTGAGGAGCTGCTCCGCGAGCGCCAGTGCACCCGTCAGGTCCCCCCGCTTCTCCCGCGACTCCGACTCCGCCACGGCGGCCCGGCGGCGAAGCTTGTCCAACCGCTCACGCGCGCCCTCCAGCCATGTTTGGAATTCTGAGCAATCTTCGTATTCCAGGACACCCAGGAGAACGCCTTCCAGCGCGAGGGCTTCCGCGTGTCGCCCCTCGAGCACGTGGGCCTGGAGTTCGGCGGCGTCTGAGACAACACCCTCACACAGCGAGAGGACATCGGTGCCCTGTACCAGCTCCGCGCCGCAGGCGAGCCGCAGCCGGCGCAGCAACTGTCGCATGTTGTTGCGCGCGGTCGCCTCCCCGGACTCTGCCCACAGGAGGCCGGCCAGACGGTACTTCGGGTGAGGGCCTTCCAATGCCAACCATGCGAGCACCGCCGCGGTCCGCCGCTCCAGCGGGATGCGTGTGTCGCCGACCCGGAGCCGGGCTTCGCCCAAGAGTTCCAGGTGAAAGCGTTGTGTATTTACCAGGCCGTCGGCTGCCATGTCCTCCGGGATTCCTCGCATGGGCGGGGCTCTAAGGTAACACGTCCGCCGAAAACCTCCGTAACGGGTAGGGATTGCCCCAGCAGTGACAATTTTTGCGTGTGGTTTTTCCATCACACGGCAGCTCGCCGCTCTGGGCGGATGCTGATCCAGGCTTCCGGACCCGTCACACCGTGGTCACACCTGATTCGTTATTAAAAAAGCCAGACATTGCCCCGGGAGGCATCCATGGGTTGTGACAGTCAGCAGACGGACACGCAGGTGGACGTCATCATCAGCGGATGTGGTCCGGTGGGCGCGTTGACGGGCAACCTGCTGGGTCTCATGGGTGTACGCACCTTGCTGCTGGAGCGGGACGTGGCGCCGCACGGCGAGCCCCGGGCCTTTTCGTGCGACGACGAAGGCCTGCGCATCTACCAGTCCACCGGACTGTTGGATTTATTGCAAAGCGACATGCGGGAAAGCCGTTTCGCGGAGTACGTGGGCGGCACGGGCAAGCGCTTCGCGGAGATTCACACCGGCGAGACGGACTTCGGCTTCGGCCACACGCCGCTGTGGTTCTTCCACCAGCCGCTGCTGGAGGGCGCGCTGCGCGACGGGCTCAACCGCTTCGAGCACGTGGAGTTGCGCAAGGGCGTGAGCGTGGAGGCCGTGGTGCAGGACTCCGACGGGGTGACGGTTCGCTACCACGACTCGTTCACGGGCGAGCAGCGCTCCATCCGCGCGAAGTACCTGCTGGCGTGTGACGGCGCGCGCAGCACCGTGCGCAAGGCGCTGGGCATCCCGATGTCGGGACGGGCCTATGGCGAGCCCTGGCTGGCGGTGTCCGGCACCGTGGTGGAAGGGGAGGTGCCGGAAATCTGCCGCTTCGTGTGCGACCCGAAGCGTCCGGCCTTCGTGGCCACCGGCGCGGTGAACCAGATTCGCTGGGAGTTCATGATGATGCCCGGCGAGACGCGCGAGCACCTGGAGAAGTCGGAGACCATCTCCGAGCTCATCGCGCCGTACGTGGACCCCAAGCGCGTGCGCATCGAGCGTGCCTCGGTCTACACGTTCCACTGCCTCAACGCGGCGCGTTGGCGCCACGGCAACGTCTTCCTGCTGGGCGACGCGGCGCACACCATGCCGCCCTTCATGGGCCAGGGCCTGGTGTCGGGGATGCGGGATGCGTCCAACCTGGCGTGGAAGCTGAAGCGCGTGCTGCACGGGCAGTCCTCCGCGTCGCTGCTGGATACCTATGAGCAGGAGCGCCGGCCGCACGTGGAGGCGGTGCAGAAGCTGTGTGTGCGGGTGGGGCACCTGTTCCTGGCGCGCAACCCCCTGGTGGCCTCGGCGCGTGACGCGCTGCTGCGCACCCTTCAGCGCATCCCGCGGGTGCGCAAGTTCATCGAGGGCTTCGAGTTCAAGGAGGCCCCGGCGCACGCGAGCGGCTACTACTTCGGCGACAAGGGCGAGTACTTCATCCAGCCGCGCGTGAAGCTGCCGTCGGGTGAGGAGGTCCTGCTGGACGACACCCTGGGCAATGAATTCACGGTGCTGTGCCGGGGCAACGCGCCGTCGGCGGAGCTGGAGGCGGCGCGCGAGCTGGCTGAGTCGCTGGGGGGCCGCATGATGACGTTCCATCCTCCGGCGGAGGCGGTGGACGATGCCTCCGAGGATGCACCCGCGGTGGTGGACGTCACCGGAAAGCTGGCGGACTGGTTCTCCAAGCACGCCGCGGACGTGGTGGTGCTGCGGCCGGACCGGTTCGTCTACGGCGCGGTGCGGTCGCGGCGCCTGCCGGAGCTGCGGGAGGCGCTCGGTGTGTAGGGCCAGGAGCTCCGTCAGTGAGTAACTAAGTGATTAGTTGATTTAAAACTAAGCCCTTAGTAGTTTGCGCGTCACGGAGGTTCGCTCGTGACTCGCAAGCCTGAGCCCGAAGTGGCCCCACGGCCGTTGACGCCGGTGGAGCTGGAGTTGATGCACATCGTCTGGCGCCTCGGTGAGGTGAGTGTGGCGGACGTGCTCGCCGCGCTGCCGCCGGAGCGCGCGCTGGCGTACACGTCCGTCTCCACGGTGCTGCGCATCCTGGAGCAGAAGGGCGTGGTGCACAGCCGCAAGCAGGGCCGTGGCCACCTGTACTCGGCGGTGTTGCCGCGCGACGCCTATGAGGCGCAGAGCGTGCGCCACCTGGTGGAGACGGTGTTCGACGGCGCGCCCTCCGCGCTGGTGGCGCGGCTGGTGGAGGCGGTGCCCCTGTCCGCCTCGGACGTGGACCAGCTCCGCAAGCTGCTCGACGCGAAGGGGCGCAAGCCGTGAGCGCCGTGCTGCGTGAGCTCGCGTCGCTCTATCTGACGCAGGCGCTGTTGCTCGCCGTGGCGCCGCCGCTGGCCTGGCTGGCGCTGACGCTGCTGTCGCGGCTGGGCCGTCCCTTGTCGGCGCGGCAGTCCTTGAGGGTGGCGCGTGGCGTGCTGCTGCTCACGCTGGTGCTGCCGTTGTTGGCCGCGGCCGTGCACGCGCTGGTGCCCACCGGGCCCCGCTTCACCTTCGAGCGTTCCGTGGCGCGCCACGCGGGACGGCTGCCCGCGCCCTTGTGGGAGCCGCGTCCGGTGGCGGAGCCGGCTCGGGCTCGGGAGTCCGCGCCCGCGCTGCCGCCCGTGCTGCCCGCGGCGGCGCTGGCGCTCTTGGTGGGAGGAGGCGCCTTCATCACACGGGCGCTGGTGCGTCATGCGCGCCTGCTGCGTCAGTTGGAGTCGCTGCCCCGCGTGCGCGGCGTGGGGCGTGTCGCCGTGGTGCTCGGCGTGGCGGGCATGCCGGCCTTCTCCGCGTGGTTTCCTCGCGCCGGGCGTCAGCCCTCCGCGTGGGTGGTGGTGCCGCCCGCGCTGCTGGAGGATGCGGAGTCCTTCCGGCTGACGGTGCTTCACGAGCTTCAGCACCACCGTCAGCGCGACACGCACCGGGCCTTCGCGCGGCTCGTCCTCACGGGTGCCTTCTTCTGGCATCCGGGCGCATATGCCCTGTCCCGGTGGATGGCCTCGCTCCAGGAGCTGGCGTGTGACGAAGCGCTGGTGGCCACTGGCCGGGCCCAGGCGCAGGCCTATGCGCGGTGCCTGCTCCAGGCGGCCTTGTCGGTGCGGCTCGAGTCCCCCCTTCCCGCCGGTGTCACCGGCATGTCCCATCCCACCACCCGGAGAATCCAGATGCTCTTCCAGCCCCGTCCCGCCCGTGCCCAGGGTGTTTCCGCGCTCCTGGCCGCGCTGTGTCTCGTCCTGGTTCCGCTCGCCGCGTTGTCGCAAGGCGTGGCGCAGGGCCGCGCGGTGACGCTCGCGGAGGCGCAGGCGCTCGCGACATCCAGCCAGCGGGAGGGGGACTTGCCGGTGGTGGTGGACGCGCACGTGCTGGCGCGGCTCAACGCGCTCACCGGTTCGGAGAAGGGCCGCGCGTTCATGAAGCGCGCGCTGGCGAACCTGGTGACGCAGCGGGAGGCGCTCTCCGCACCGCTACGTGACAAGGGGCTGCCCGAGGGACTGCTGGCCGTGGCCGTCGTCGAATCCGCGGCGACGAACATGCCGGAGACGGATGGCCGGCCCTCGCTGGCGCCGGGCATGCGTGGCGCGGGCGTGTGGATGTTCATCCCGGAGACGGCGCGGCGCTACGGGCTGGAGGTGAGTGAGGCGCGCGACGAGCGGCTGGACGTGGCGCGCGAGTCCCAGGCCGCCGCCGCGCTGCTGTCGGACCTGCACGCGCGTTACGGCGACTGGCGGCTGGCGCTCGCCGCGTACAACCAGGGCACCAAGAGGGTGGATGCCGCGCTCACCGCGGGGGGCAGCCGTGACGTGACGGCGCTCATCGGCGCCGGGCACCTCAACGACTACGCCGCCACCGTGCAGGCGGGGTTGCTCATCCTGCGCAACCCGCACCTGCTGGACTGAGGTGGACCGCGCGGCGCTGACGAGGCTCCGTCAGCGCCGCGGGAGTGGCCTAGAAGCGGAACTGCATCCGCACGCCGCCGGACAGCCAGGCGTGGACCGTCTTGTTGTCGATGCTCTCCGACTCCGACTCGGAGACATCACCAATGATGGGCACGTTCTTCATCTCAATGCTGGAGGTCGACGACTGGTAGACGCCGGCCGCCAGCGACAGGTAGGGCCCGATGGAGAACGTGTCGTTGATGCGATAGTCGGCGCCGGCCTGGAGGGCGGCGAACTCGATGCCGCGGACGCCCGTGCCAATGGTGGCCTCCACGCCGTCCTCGCTCGAGGACACATTCAACTTGAGCATCTCGTAGCCGATGCCCAGGCCCATCCAGGGCATGAGCTTCTCTCCCGCCCGGAAGTGGTAGGACGCGTTGATGCCGAAGCGCATCTGGTTGGCGGAGCAACTGACGTCCGAGTCGCAGTCCTCGGCGATCAGCACGGGCGCGTACTGAAAGTAGGCCCCCAGGTAGACATTCGAGTTGAAGAAGTATCCCGCCTCCACCTGCAAGGGGATGGCGCTCTTGAACACCTCGCTCATCTTGGGGGTTTCGCCGAGATCGGAGCCCGCGGCGTGCCCCAGTGGGACGCCGTAGCCCGCGCGCAGTCCCAGCGCGAAGCCTCGGTCCTCCTGGGCCTGTTCGACCTCGTCGGCAGCGAAGGCGGGAGCGGACAACATGAGGGAGAGGGTCGTGAGCTTCCAGAGCGTGCGGGGAGTGGTCATGTGAGGGTATCCAGCGTGAGGAAGGATCCGCCGTTGCGGTGGATGCGCCTGCTGACGCGAGCGTGTTGGGAAAATTCAACGGTCAGCAACCGGCAGTGTCGCAGAGTCCTGTCGAGCGCGCGGGGCGTCCTCCTCGTGGGTATCGCCACGCTGGGAGTGTACGCGTTCCAGGTGGCGTCGGGCCGCAGGCAGATACGCAGTTAGCCGCCCGGCCTCACGCGCCGGAGACACTTCCCAGCATCCGCAGCGCCAGCTCGGCGTGGGTCTTCGCCAGGGTCTCCACCGCGATGGGGCCGCCGGGTTCGAACCAGTGGGGGATGCGAGAGCCCATGCCCACAATCGCCGCGGCGGTGATTTGGGGATGGAGCGGGGAGAACTGCCCCTGGGCCATGCCGCGTTGGATGGCGTCTATCAACATGGCGTTGGCCTTGTCCCGCAGCGCTTGCGCGGGCGCCGCCAGCTCCAGGCTCAGCGCGTAGAACTCCTCGTTCACCACCAGCGCGAGCTGCGGATGCTCCGCGTGGACGCGCGTGTGCGCATGAACCAGCGCGCGCACCTGGTCCGCCGGCGTGGGCTTCGCGCCCTGGAACGCGGTCTCCAGCGCCTCGAAGTGGGCCTCGTGGCCAATGCGCACCAGCTCCGCGAGGACGTGGTCCTTGGCCGCGAAGTGGGCGTACAGCGCGCTGGGCCGCAGCTCCAGGGCCGACGCCAGGTCCCGAATGGACGTGTCGTGATAGCCGCGGCTCGCGAAGAGCTGCAGGGCCGTCTCCAGGATGCGTCGGCGCGTGCCTTCGGGGGGGGCCGCCGC
>NZ_SRLV01000168.1:0-5963 GCF_006518205.1 Myxococcus sp. CA005
CGCCCACCCCGCCGCCGGCTCCCGCGGCCCCTGCCCCCGCGGCGACGGGCGGCCTCAAACCCGCGCCCACCACGGGCGGGCGCAAGCCGCGCATCCTCATCGTGGATGACAGCGAGATGACGGCCCGCATCATCGAAGCGGACCTTGTGACCAAGGGCTTCGAGGTCCATGTCGCGGACACCGCCGACAAGGCCACGAAGATCATCCTCAAGAAGCAGACGCGCCCGGACCTGGTGCTGCTGGATGTGCGCATGCCCAACGTGAACGGCGAGCAGTTCTGCCGCTTCATCAAGAGCAACAGCCTCTTCAAGGGCATCAAGGTGCTGCTGTGCTCGGGTGAGAACGTCGAGGAGTTGCAGCGCATCTGCCGCGAGGCGGGCGCCGACGGCTACATCCCCAAGGACGCGGTGATGGGCAACCTGGTGGCCAAGGAGCTGATGCCCACCGGTAACGAGTAGTCCCCAGGGGCCGCGTCGCGGCCCCTCCTGGCGTGTTGCCCCCGAGGCCGCGCCACCTGCCTCCCGAAGACGGAGCGCCCACCGGGCCTCCCCTCCGACGGAGGAAGGAACGCCCTCCCCCGCCCCCAGGCACTCGCTACCGGTGCCCGGCCGCGTTCTCGCGCTCGTCCAGCCCGCGCGCGAAGTTGCCCACGATGAGCCCCGGGCGCGCCGCCTTCAGCCGCTGAAGCAGCGTGCGGATGCCCACCGGCTCGCCTCCCGCGCCGCGCTCGCGCGCCACTTCCAGGTACTGCAGCGGGTCGATGCACAGTGAGCGCGTCTGAACCTGGTCCACGCGGTACTTCTTCACCAGCCGCTCCAGTGCCCGCACCTCGCCCTCGCGGTCGGTGACGCCGGGGAACAGCAGCAGGTTCAGCGCCAGGTACGCGCCGCGCTCACGCGCCAGGGCGATGGAGGCCTCCACGTCCTCCCAGCCGTACTTCACCGGCTTGTAGTAGGCCTCGTAGAGGTCCTTCACCGCCGAGTTGAGCGACACGCGGATGGCGTCCAGCCCCGCGTCGAAGAGGGCCTCCAGGCCGCGCGTGAGGCTGGCGTTGGTGTTGATGTTGATGGAGCCCGCCTGCGTGCGCGCCCGCATGTAGCGGATGGCCTCGGCAATCTGCTTCCAGCGCGTGAGCGGCTCGCCCTCACAGCCCTGGCCGAAGCTCACCATGGTGCGGCCCGGCGCGTGCTCCAGGTGGAAGAGGCCAATCTGGCCCATCTCCTCTCCCGTGGGCCCGTCATCCATGCGCTCGTGCGATGCCGGTGGGCCGTCCGCCGGCTGGTCGGAGATGCAGCCCACGCAGCGCGCGTTGCACATGACGGACGCGGGGATGGCCGCCTCGTCACGCACGTAGAAGGTGTTCTGCGACGTGAAGCACCTGTAGAGCATCGCGCACGTCTTGAGTTGCTTCAGCACCCGGTTGTCCGGGAAGCGCGCCATGTGCTTCGCCACCAGGTCCTTCATGTCCGGCGTGGAGAACCGCTCCGGGTCCCAATGGGAGCGACGGTCGGTATGGATGGCCCACGCCACCGGCCCCTCTCCCACCCAGGCCGCGGCGGTATACGCCCACTGCGGCAGCACGGGGCCACTGCCCTTCACCTCGCCGGGGAGGAAGGTGCGCGTGTAGCCGGGGGGCAGCAACGCGCCCACTGCGTTGGGGACAAACGTCTTCCCCCCCACCTTCATCTCGCGGACGAGCTCCAGCTCCCCCGTCTCCGGATGCAGGCCCACCGGGAGGCGCCCTGGCAGGTGGACGAGCCGCCCGGTGGACGGCAGCGGAATGGGCTTGTCCTGCGGAGGAACGAGCTCTTCGCCGCTGCGCAGCGTGGCGAGCAGGTACGGATGTTCCATCACCCGTCCCTTGGGGTCCGCGAATAGGAGCTTCGGAGCAAACGTCATGTCGCTGGTAACTAACACGAGCGGCGCACGCTTCATCACGCATCGCATCCAACGCCTCGCGTCATGTCTTCAGGGGTGTTTGACGCCAATGGCGCTCATACGGGGCTGTCCGCCCGCGCCTTGATTCCCCCTTGGGCCCTCGTTAGGGTCCGCGCGCTTTTTTACGTCCCCTCTCGGAGGCAGTCGTGATCGTCGGAGTTCCCAAGGAGATCAAAACCCGCGAGTACCGCGTCGGCATGGTGCCTGCTGGCGCCGCCGCCCTCATCGCCGCGGGTCACACGGTCCTGATCGAGACGAACGCCGGCGTTGGCTCCGGCATCCCCGATTCGGAGTACCAGCGCGTCGGCGCACAGATCATCTCCACCGCGGACGAGGTCTGGAAGCGCTCGGAGATGATCATCAAGGTCAAGGAGCCGATCGCGCCCGAATACGCGCGCATCCAGCCCGGCCAGATCATCTATACGTACTTCCACCTGGCCGGTGTGGACCCGGAGCTGACCAAGACGCTGCTCCAGAAGAAGGCCGCGGCCGTGGCCTATGAAACGCTGCAGCCGGACGACGGCAGCCTGCCGCTGCTCAAGCCCATGAGCGAGGTGGCCGGAAAGATGGCCATCCAGGTGGGCGCCAAGTGCCTGGAGCGGGCCCACGGCGGCAAGGGCATCCTCCTGGGCGGCGTGCCCGGCGTGCGCCGGGGCCGCGTCACCGTCATCGGCGGCGGCGTGGTGGGCCTGTGTGCCGCCAAGGTGGCGGTGGGCATGGGCGCCGAGGTCACCATCATCGACGTCAACATGGAGCGCCTCACCTACCTGGATGACGTGTTCCTCGGCCGCGTCGGCGTGCTGGCCTCCGACTCGGAGAGCATCTCCCGCTCCGTGCGCGAGGCCGACCTCGTCGTGGGCGCGGTGCTCATCCCCGGTCGCAAGGCCCCGAAGCTCGTCTCCGAGGCCCTCATCTCGGAGATGAGCCCGGGCTCCGTGGTGGTCGACGTGGCGGTGGACCAGGGTGGCTGCATCGAGACGTGCAAGCCCACCACCCACGACAACCCCACGTTCGAGGTCCACGGCGTCGTCCACTACTGCGTCGCCAACATGCCCGGCGCCGTGCCGCAGACGTCCACCTACGCCCTCACCAACGTCACCCGCCCCTATTCGCTCCGGATCGCCAACGTGGGCCTGGCGGCGGCCGTGAAGGAGGACCGCGCCCTCGCGCGTGCGATGAACACCTACAACGGCCACGTCACCTACGAGGCCGTCGCGAAAGACATGGGCTACGCCTACATGCCCATCGCGGACGCGCTCGCCGGCAAGTAAGCCCGGTAAGCAGGCAAACGATGCAGTCCCTGGCGGGGAGGTTCGGATGGCGACATCCGGCCTCCCCGCTCGTTATCTCTGCTAGGGAATATGTTTCCCTGGCCGGCGTCGTGTATTCCCGAAGCGGGCGTCCGGGCGGGTGTCGTGGGATGCCGTTGTTGCCCTGGTTGTTCCCGTGCATACATTTGGCGGGTAAGCGACAACTCATTCCCCTTTTGTTTCGGGCCCTTGGAAGGCGGGACATGTTGGATTTCAGGCAACCCAACCGGACGAAGCAGGAATTCGAAGAGCTGGCGCTAGCCCATCTGGACCCGCTCTATTCGGCGGCGCTGCGCCTGACGAAGAACGAGCGCGACGCCGAGGACCTGGTGCAGGACACCTGCATGCGGGCGTACCGCTTCTTCGACAAGTTCGAGCGCGGGACGAACATCAAGGCCTGGCTCTTCAAGATTCTCACCAACACCTTCATCAACCGCTACCGGCGGAAGGTGAAGGAGCGCACGGTGGTCGAAGGCGTGGAGCGCGAGGCCGTCCACGAGCGCTTCGTGAGCCGGGACGCGACGGACTTCGCGGCCAACCCCGAGCAGTACTTCTTCGACCGGCTCCTGTCGGACGACGTGCTGCGGGCCATTGACGCGCTGCCCATCGACTTCCGGCTGGTGGTCATCCTCGCGGACCTCCAGGAGTTCTCCTACAAGGAGATCGCGGAGATTCTCGAGTGCCCCGTGGGCACGGTCATGAGCCGCCTGTTCCGCGGACGCAAGCTCCTGCAGAAGAACCTGCGTGAGTACGCCGAGGGCCAGGGCGTCTTCCGGCACGACGGGGAGCCGGTGAACGCCCCCGCGGACCTGGAAGAGTATCGCCACAGGAAGAAGACAGGGTAGAAACCCGTTCCTAGCGCGCGCCATGAACTGCCAGGACCTCGAACGGCTGCTCTATCCGTACCTCGACGGCGAATTCCAGCCCGAGGAACGAGTGGACCTCGAAACCCACCTCTCCGGGTGCGCTGATTGCCGGCGCCGCGCGGAGGAAGAGAAGCAGATGCAGCAGGCGCTGCGGCGAGCCGCGCGCCACTCCGTTTCAGGCATGCGGGCCCCCGCCTCGCTCCGGGCCGGCATCCAAGTGGGCCTCAAGCAGGAGCAGCGCCGCGTCCAGTTCGGCGTCTGGCTGCGCGCGGGGGCCATGGCGTTGGTGGTGGTGACGGTGGGCGGCGGCTGGGCCGCGTTCCACGCCGAGCAGCGGCTGAGCGCGGCCAGGACGGAAGCGGTGCAGCGCCACAGCAAGAGCAAGGCGCTCCCCTTCGAGATTGCCTCCAACACGCCGGAGCAGGTGGAGGAGTGGTTCAAGGACAAGGTGGATCCGCGCATCACCGTCCCGCAGATCCCCAAGGCGAAGCCGCTGGGCGGGCGCATCTCCATCCTCAACGGCCGCGAAGTCGCGTACATCAGCTACGAAACCCTTCCGGACAACGAAGGTGAGCCGAGCCGCCGCTTGGGCGTCTTCGTGCTCCCTGGCGACAACGAAGTCGTCATCCCGAAGTTCCAGGCCCTGCAAGCCGTGGAAGTGGACTCCGCGCAAGGCTTCAACGTCGTCACCTGGCGCGACGATGAAATCGTCTACGAGATGGTGACGGACATGGACGAAAGCGACATCCGCCGGATGCTCGCCGAGCGTGACAGCGGTGAGAAGCTCGCGCGCAAGTCCGCGCCGGAGGCCGACGAGCCGCTGTATTCGCTCCCGCCCGCGCCGCGCACGCCGCACTCCTGGCCGCCCATCTCCGTCGAGCCAGTGACGTACCCGACGTACCCTCAGTGACGGAAACGTCGGCTGTGTGACGGCGCTTGCCCGCTCCCCGGGCAGCCGGAATTCCGCCCGGTCCGAACATTGACGCTCCCGCACATGGCCGATAGCCTCGACGCACATCATCACCTTGCGCGTCGCGGCCGGTAGGGCGTTTGTGCGCGCCGCACACCAGGACGGGCCGTCCCTCCATGTCGAAGAAAATCCTGATCGTCGAAAGCGACACCGCGCTCTCCGCCACCCTGCGCTCGGCCCTGGAGGGCCGGGGCTTCACGGTCGACGAGACGACCGACGGCAAGGGCAGCGTGGAGCAGATCCGCAGGGACCGGCCAGACCTCGTGGTGCTCGCGGTGGACCTCTCCGCGGGACAGAACGGCTACCTCATCTGCGGCAAGCTGAAGAAGGACGATGACCTCAAGAACGTCCCCATCGTCATCATCGGCAACCCGGACGGCTTCGCGCAGCACCGCAAGCTGAAGGCCCACGCCGACGAGTACGTCGCCAAGCCGGTGGACGCGGATCAACTGGTGGAGCGCGCGGGTGCGCTGATCGGCTTTCCCGAGCTGCCCGCCACCGAGGATGTCGTCGACGAGAGCCTCACGCTGGACGCGCTCGGCGACGAGCCGATGACGGCGGACTTCGGCGAGGAGATCTCCGTGGAGACCGCGGAGGAGCCTTCCGTTACGGGCGAGGAGCTGGACCTGGACGCCGCCTTCGGCGACCTGTCCGCGCCCGAGGAGACGCCGTCCTTCGAGGAAGAAGTCGTCGTCGCGCCGCCCGAAGCGGTGGTGGAAGGCGTGGAGGAGGACTTCTCCACGCTCGACTCGCTGGGCACCGACTCGGTGGATCCGCTCGAGGGGCTGGATGACGCCTCCGACGAGAAGACGGTGATCGGCTTCATTGCTCCGGCCCCCGTCGCCGCGCCTCCGCCCGAGCCGCCCCGCGCCGTCGCGC
>NZ_SRLV01000169.1:0-5933 GCF_006518205.1 Myxococcus sp. CA005
TATTTGGTTTTCAAAGAGCGAGTCGCTTGTCCTGCCAGCGACTTCTTGCTACCATCTTCTTCGTTGCTGCCTCGCCGTCTTTTTTCTGCCCGGCGGGGTGTCAGCTTCTATTTCAGTTCGGCGTCTTCTGTCAAGCTGCTGTTTTCGCCGTCCTGCTGGCTTCCGGAGTCTTCAGCGCCGCCCAGTGGCTTCCGCTGATTTCCTCCAGAGGGGCGCGGCTTCTACCGCTTGGCCGCCCTCCCTGTCAACCGCTGCTTCGTTGACCCCCTCGACTCGTCCGCCCTTTCTTCCGGGCTTCTTCGTCGGGGCGCGGCTTCTACCACCACCGCGTCTCCTGTCAACTCGCTGCGTTGACTGCCGTATTCCATATTGTCGTACTGACTCGCTCGAAGTGCCTTCCGCGCCAGTGCGCGGGCTTCTTTGCGAGGGGCGCGGCTTGTACCACCACCGCGTTTTCTGTCAACCGGCTATGTTGACCACCCTATTCCGTATTCTGGTGGACGAAGGACGTTCGCTGCGACACGACACGCGGACCAGGCGCCCTCTCCGCACCTGCAGTGCAAGTTGGCGTGGACGCGGCGGCGAAGGGGTCCGCGCGGGGCTGAGCACCTTCTGGTGGCCACAGTCGCGGCCCTGCTGGCGGTGGGCGGCCTGCTCCGGCCGCGCACGGGGCGGTCGCGGTAGAAACGGACACTGCTGCTCCCCCGCCCAGCGCCCAGACGCGGCACTACCGCTCTGAGCGCTTGGCATGGGTTCTAACGTGGAGCCTCTCGTTGGGCCACGGGGCTGAATGCGAGCAGGGGGCTTCACCGCACGACGAGCCGGTTCATTCGTTTCCAGTTCATCCGGACGCGCTGTGCTGTGGAATAGTCCCCTGGAGTTGCCCCCCTCAAGTCCGACAGGAACAGTGAGGCGGAAGAAGGAGGCCGTGCCCCGGTTGCGCAGGGGCGAGGAGCTCGACGCGCTGTCGCGGGAACTGGGCGTCACCGCGGTGGTGCTGAGCGAATGGCGGGAGAATTTCATGGCCGGCGCTGAGGCCAACCTCAAGAGCCGGAGCCGACAGACGATGCGGTGCTGCAGCTGAAGGCCATGGTGGGCGAGTTGATGATGAAGAACGAGTTGCTCGCTGAGAAGGCCCGTCTCCTGGAGGGCAACGCGCCGGGTTTTCCCTGAAGGAAGTCGAGAGGATGAGCGCCTGCCTCTCGCCTTGCAGCGGCAAGCGGTAGGGGCTGGCGCTCATGACGGCCACCTGGCGCGTGCCCCGTGCCACGATGTCCCGGCGCCGTGCCCGCCTACGCACCGTGGCCACGCCTGCAGCTCGGCGCGGCCCCAAGACGGCGCTGACGGACGAGGCACTGCTGGAGGCCATCCGCGGCGTGCTGGCGGCGGCGCCCTTCCTGGGCGAGGGGCACCGCAAGGTGTGGGCTCGGCTGCGTGCCCAGGGCGTGCGCACCTCGAAGGCGCGCGGCCTGCGGCTCATGCACGAAGCGGGGCTGCTGGCACCAGGCCGCACCCGCCGGCTGCTGGGGCCGCACAACCACGACGGCTCGATTACCACCGACAGGCCCGATGTCATGTGGGCGCCGATGCCACCTGCACGGTGACGACGTTGGAAGGACAGGCAACCGTCTTCATCGCCGTCAACCATGGCACTGCCGAGTGCGTAGGCATCCACGCCGCCAAGGTGGGAAGCCGCTTCGAGGCTCTCGAGCCCATTCGGCAGGGCATCAAGGCGCGCTTCGGTCGCAAGGAGCAACTACCCTGGGCGCACGCCTTCGCCACCGTGGAGGAACTCCGGCTGGCCCTGCTGGAATGGGCCTACCAGTACAACGAGCACTGGCTACTTGAGCGCCACGACTTCCTTTCGCCGAGTCAGGCCCGACGGGAGCTGAGGCTGAAGCAAGCGGCCTGATGACGACCAACCTGGTGTCTCAACAACCTGGTGCGGCACACCAGGAAGCCTGGCCTCAGAAACGAAAAAGGCCCCCGAGTCTTTCGACTCGGAGGCCTGATTCGGAGTGCCCAGGGCGGGATTCGAACCCGCACACCTTTCGGCGCCACCCCCTCAAGATGGTGTGTCTACCAGTTCCACCACCTGGGCGTTTGCTGCGGCGTCCATCTACCGGAGCTTTCTGATTCACGCAACGACAATCTCAACCGCTGCGTGAATCAGATTCTTCCTACGAACCACGTACCGCGAACGACTACTGCGCCGGAGCCGGCTCACCCGTCGCCGGGTTGCCACCACCCTCGGCGGGCGGAGTCGACTGCTCGCCGCGCGGCTGCTCCATGCTGCCCGGAGCCGCGTCACCCGAGGTCGCCGGGGCCGACTGCGCCGGAGGCGAAGCCACCGAGCCACCCGCCGCCACCGAGGAGCGCAGCCCCACGAAGGACAGGCCGAGCGAGCTGAAGAAGAAGAGCGCGGCGAAGACGCCGGTCAGCTTGCTGAGGAACGTCACCGCACCCCGGCCGCCGAAGGCGCTCGTGGCGGCACCACCGCCCAGCGCGGAGCCCATACCGGCGTCCTTACCCGGCTGGAGCAGAATGACGAAGATCATGAACACGCACACCAGGACGTGCACGATCGTGACGAAGGTCAGCATGTGGACTCTTTCAGACGTTCCGTGAAAAGGAGGCGCACCCTACACCAAAGTGGTGATCGGGTGACAACATCTTCCGCCCGCCCCCAGGATCAACTCTAAGTGGCCGCCTTGACGATGGCCGCGAAGTCGCCCGCCTTCAGGCTCGCGCCCCCGACAAGCGCCCCGTCAACGTCCGGCTGGCCCAGCAATTCCGCGGCGTTGTCCGGCTTCACGCTGCCGCCGTACTGGATGCGCACCCGCCCGGCCGTCTCCCCGTCATACAGGCGCTCGACCAGCCCCCGGATCGCCGCGTGGACCTCCTGCGCCTGCGCCGCCGTGGCGTTGCGCCCCGTCCCAATGGCCCACACCGGCTCGTAGGCCAGCACGAAACCCGCCACCTCCTTGGCCCCGAAGCCCTCCAGCGCCCCGCGCACCTGACGCTCCACCACCGCCAGCGTCTGGTTCGCCTCGCGCTCGGCCAGTGTCTCGCCCACGCAGATGATGGGCGTCATCCCCGCCGCGCGGACCGCCTTCGCCCGCTTGTTCACCTGCTCGTCCGTGTCCCCGAAGAGCTGCCGGCGCTCGGAGTGCCCCACGATGACGTAGGCGCACCCCAGCTCGGCCAGCATCGGCGCGGAAATCTCACCCGTGAAGGCGCCCGAGGACTCCCAGTGACAATTCTGCGCCGCCAGCGCCAGCGGCGCGCCTTCCAGCGCGACATGCAGCGGCTGCAGCGCCACGAACGGCGGCGCCACCACCACCTCCACGGTGTCCCCCAGGGAAGCCACCTGCCCTCGCAGGTCGCGCACCAGGGCCAGCGCCTCCGGTACCGACTTGTTCATCTTCCAGTTGCCAGCAACGATCTTCCGACGACGCGCGGTGGCCATGGTGTCCCCCAGGGGTGTGTGGTGTGTCGGACGCGGAGCCTACCGCGTCTCCAGCGCCTTGATGCCCGGCAAGTCGCGTCCTTCCAGGAATTCCAAGGACGCCCCTCCACCAGTGGACACATGGCTCATCTTGTCCGCGAAGCCCATCTGCTCCACGGCCGCCGCGCTGTCCCCGCCGCCGATGACGGTGGTGGCCTGCGTGTTGATGGCCATGGCCGCGGCGACGGAGCGAGTGCCCTCGGCGAACTTGGGGACCTCGAACAGGCCCATGGGCCCGTTCCACACCACCGTCCTCGCATCGCGGATGTGCTGCGCGAAGATGGCGCGCGTCTTGGGACCGATGTCCAGGCCCATCATGTCCGGCGGAATCGCGTTGTCCGGCGTCTCCGTGGCGGGGCTGTTCTCCGTGGGCTCGGTGCCCACGATGTGGTCCACCGGCAGGACCAGCTGCGTCTTGAACCGGTGCGCAGCCTCCAGCAGACGCGTGGCCAGCGACAGCTTGTCGCCCTCGACGCGGGACTTGCCCACCTCGACGCCCTGCGCCTTCAGGAAGGTGTACGCCATGGCGCCACCGACGAGCAGCGCGTCCACCTTGGGCAGCAGGCTCTCGATGACCTTGATTTTGTCGCTCACCTTCGAGCCACCCAGGATGGCCACGAAGGGCTTGTCCGGGTTCTTGAGCACCTTGCCCAGGTACTCGATTTCCTTCCGCATCAGGAAGCCGGCCGCCTTCTCCTTCACGAAGGGCACCATGCCCGCGGTGGACGCGTGGGCGCGGTGGGCGGTGCCGAAGGCGTCGTTGACATAGACGTCCGCCAGCGCCGCCAGCTCGCGGGCGAACGTCTCGTCGTTGGCCTCCTCTTCCTTGTGGAAGCGGAGGTTCTCCAGGACGACCACCTGGCCGTCCTTGAGCTCCTTCACCTGCTTCTTCACGCCGTCACCGACGCAGTCGTCGGTGAGGATGACTTCGTGCTTGCCGCCGAGCAGCTCGGCGAGCCGCACGGCGACAGGCTCCAGCGACAGCTTCGGGTCCGGTCCCTTGGGGCGGCCGAGGTGGGAGGCCAGGATGACCTTCCCGCCCATTTCGAGCGCGCGCCGGATGGTGGGCATCGCCTCGCGGATGCGGGTGTCGTCGGTCACGCGCCGTCCTTCCATCGGGACGTTGAAGTCCACGCGGATGAAGACGCGCTTCCCGGTCAGCTGCAGATCATCGATGTAACGGATCATCTCGGTCCTTCCCTCTCGGTGCCCTGAACGCCCTTGGGACTAGACGCCCTTGGAGACGAGGAACTTCGCCGTGTCCACCATGCGGTTGGAGAAGCCCCACTCGTTGTCGTACCAGGCCATGACCTTGAGCAGGTTGTCGCCCATCACGAAGCAGTTGGTGGAGTCGAAGATGGCCGAGTGCGGGTTGCCGTTGTAGTCCACCGACACCGTCTGCGCGTCGCTGAACTCCAGCACGCCCTTGAGCGGGCCTTCGGCGGCCTTGCGGAAGGCCTCGATGACGGCCTCGGCGGTGACCTTCTTCTCGGTGTTCACCGTCAGGTCCACCAGGGACACGTTCGGGGTCGGCACGCGGACGGCCAGGCCGTGCATCTTGCCCTTGAGCTGCGGAATCACCTCACCAATGGCCTTCGCGGCGCCGGTGCTGGTGGGAATCATGGAGAGCGCGGCGGCGCGGGCGCGGCGCATGTCCTCGTGGGTGAGGTCCAGGATGCGCTGGTCGTTGGTGTAGCTGTGGACCGTGGTCATCAGGCCCTTCTCGATGCCGAAGTTGTCCACCAGCACCTTGGCGATGGGCGCCAGGCAGTTGGTGGTGCACGAGGCGTTCGAGATGACGTGGTGCTTGGCCGGGTCGTACTCGTTGTGGTTGATGCCGTAAGCGATGGTGATGTCCGGGCCCTTGGCCGGGGCGGAGATGATGACCTTCTTCGCGCCCGCCTTCAGGTGCTTCTCCGCCGCGTCGCGCGCGGTGAAGCGGCCGGTGCACTCCAGCACCACGTCCACGTTCAGGCTCTTCCAGGGCAGCGCCGTCGGGTCCTTCTCCGCGGTGACGGTGATCTCCTTGCCGTCCACCACGATGCCCTTCTCCGTCGCCTTCACCTCACCCGGCCAGGTGCGGTGCACGGAGTCGTACTTGAACAGGTGCGCCAGCGCCGCGGGCTTGTCGAGGTCGTTGATGGCGACAATCTCGAGGTCTTCCTTGCGGCTGAGCACCGCGCGGAGGATGCAGCGACCGATGCGGCCAAAACCATTGATGGCAATCCGGGTAGCCATGTTCGTCGTCTCCTTGAGCAGTGGGTGCCAGGCACCCACGGGTCGTCACGTCAAAATCGAGGGCGGCCGACCGTAGGCATCGCGACCCGCCGAGTCAACGCCCGGCGACATCCCCGCGACGACGCGCACGCCGAAGCTGAACAATCACCCCGAGCAACAGCCAGACGGCGGTGCCCGTTCCCCCACC
>NZ_SRLV01000016.1:0-131260 GCF_006518205.1 Myxococcus sp. CA005
CTGGGGGACGTTGTGGGGCAGGGCCACCCGGGTGCGCCGCTGCCAGCCGCGCCGCAGCCACTGCACGTTGTCCAGCACGACGAAGGTCCCCGCGCGGGCCAACTGCTCGTGGAAATCCACCCACGGCAGGTAGTGCGGCTGCTCGGCGACCACGACTCCAGGGATGCCCGGCACGCGCGGAGGATAGCGTCCTGGCGCCACCCGGTGGCCACCCGTTTACCCTCCGGCCGGTATGTTTCCACCGGGCATGGGGTGCGCCTGACCCCCGCCAGTCAGGACGCTCCTGGCTGGAAATGCCGTGCTACAGAATCATAGTATTTTTCACCCCGTGTGTTTGGGGCCACGGAGCAGAGCGACTGGATGAAGTTCCTGTGTCTCACCTCTGATGACCGGCATCCCGTGGCGGAGGAGCTGCGGCGCCAGGGCCAGGCCGTGTTCATCACCGCCGACGTGGTGGAAGCCGGCGCGGCGCTGGGGCACGGGCCCGTGGACGTGCTGGTGGTGGACGCGGCGGACCTGGTGGAGGACGCGCGCTGGCTGGACGCGCTGCGGACGCGGGCCCGTCCCGAGGAGCCGCTGGTGCTGGGGTTGGCGCGGGAAGGCACCGACGCGGCGCTCGAGCCGCTGCTGGCCGCGGGCGTGGACGAGTTCCTGGTGGAGCCCTTCACCCCGGTGCAGGTGCGCTCACGGCGGTTGTTGCTGGAGCGGCGGGTGGCGGCGCGGCGCCAGCGGCGGACGTCCGAGGCGGAGGCGCGGGGCGAGGTGGCGCGGCTGGCCTCCATCATCCAGATGCAGTCGGACGTGGCGATGGCGGGCTACGGGCTCGACGAGCTGATGCGGTTGCTGTGCGAGCGCTCGCGGGTGTTGTGCGGCGCGGACGGCGCGGCGGTGGCGCTGCTGGGGGCGGACACCGACGAGGAGGTGACCTACCTGGTGGCCAGCGGCAGCCTGATGCCCTTCATCGGCTTCCGGCTGAAGGTGGAGGGCAGTCTCACGGGCGCCAGCCTGCTGCAGGGCGAGGTGATGCGCACGGATGACTCGGAGACGGACGTCCGGGTCAACGTGACGGCGCTGCGCCAGGTGGGCGCGCGGTCGATGATTTGCGTGCCGCTGTGGCGCGAGGGCCGCCCGGTGGGCGTGCTCAACGTCACCAGCCGGCGGCCGAACACGTTCGAGGACCGGGACGTGCGCACGCTGGAGCTGATGGCGGGTCTGCTCGGCGCGGCCATGGGCAACGCGGCCGAGGCCCAGGCGCGTCAGGAGTTGATGGTGCAGAACACGCTGGCGATGGGCGCGCTGGAGGAGTCGCAGGAGCTGTTCGCGTCCTTCATGGACAACATCCCCGCGGTGGCCTTCATGAAGGACGAGCGGGGCCGCCGCATCTGGGTGAACGCGCGCTACAGCCGGTTCTTCGGCTTCCCGGTGGGCGCGGACATGTCCAACGTGTCCGACGTGGATTTGATGCCCGCGGCCTCCGCCGAGCAGTCGCGCCGGGATGACGACGCGGTGCTGACCTCCGGCAAGCAGAGCATCACCGAGATGATGGTTCCCGCGCGCGACGGCACCGAGCGCCACTGGCTCACCTACCGCTTCATCGTGCGGGAGCGCTCGGGGCGGCGGCTGCTGGCGGGCGTGGCGGTGGACATCACCGACCGCAAGGCCATGCAGGCGCAGCTCGTGGTGTCGGACCGGCTGGCGGCGGTGGGGACGCTGGCGGCGGGCGTGGCACACGAAATCAACAACCCGCTGGCCTTCGTCCTCTCCAACCTGTCGTTCCTCGCGGGCGAACTGCACGCCCTGGCGCCGGAGTTGCCGTCGGGCCGCATGGCGGAGCTGGAGGAGGTGCTGCGCGAGGCCACCGACGGCGCGCACCGCGTGCGGCAGATCGTCCGGGACTTGAGGACCTTCTCCCGGGGCGACGACGAGGTGGCCACCGCCGTCAACGTGCAGGCGGTGCTCGAGTCGGCCATCACCCTGGCGCGCAGCGAGCTGAAGCTGCGCGCGCAGTTGGTCCGCGACTACTGCGAGGTGCCGCTGGTGGAGGGCAACGAGGGCCGCTTCGGACAGGTGTTCCTCAACCTGCTCATCAACGCCGCGCAGGCCATTCCGATGGGCCAGACGGAGCAGCACGAGGTCCGGCTGAGCCTGCGAAGCGCAGGGGACCGCGTCATCATCGAGGTGCGCGACACGGGCGTGGGCATGCCTCCGGAGGTGCGCGCCCGCATCTTCGACCCCTTCTTCACCACCAAGCCGGTGGGCGAGGGCACGGGGCTGGGCCTGTCCATCTGCCACGGCATCGTCACCGGCTTCGGTGGAGACATCTCCGTGGAGAGCGAGGAGGGACGGGGCAGCACCTTCCGCGTCTCCCTGCCGGTGGCACGGCGCGCGAAGGAGCCGGTGGATCCGCCGCTGCGCATGCCCCTGGTGGGCTGAGGTCAGCGGCGGAACATGGGCGGGAAGACGCGGGGGGCCTTCTTCTTGCGCAGGCAGCGCACGACCGCGTCCATGTAGCAGGCGGAGAAGGCGCGGCGGCGCAAGCCGGGGCGCCCGCGTCCGGAGCGGTGCCAGAGGTGGTTGTGGACCAGGATGGCCTCGCCGGCGCGCGCCGGCAGGGACAGGACGCGGGATTCAGCGTCGGCCGCCGCCACCGCGTCCGGAGGAATCACCCCGCCCAGAGGCGTCACCAGGCCGCCGCGGTGGCTGCCCGGGACGACTTCCAGACAGCCGCCGTCCTCGGGGGCGTCATCCAGCGCGGTCCAGATCTGCAGCTCCGGTTCGTGGGTGAGTCCCCACAGCCGGCCGCCATCCTGGTGCCAGGGCAGGTTGCTGCCGCCGGCCTTCCCCTTGTGGAAGAGGATGGCGCGGTAGAGGACGATGTCGCCGGGGATGAGCGCCCGGGCGATGCGTTCGAACAGCGGGTTCTCCATCCACGCCAGGAAGCGCGGGTCCTTCTCCAGCTTCTCCAGCTTGCGGTAGTCCAGGGAGGGGCCCTGCCAGCCCAGTCCCAGGGGGGCGTCCTCGTAGCGACCGGTGGTGGCGTCCGGTTGGAAGAAGAGGCCCGGGTGGACGACCCGGCCCAGCATCAGGTCGTCGGCCCGCTCGCGGAGCGCGTCCAGGCCCTCGTCACCCAGCACACGGCCCAGCTTCGCGTAGCCGTGCTCGGCGTAGTGGGCCAGGGCAGGGCGGATATCGAACCGTTCCACGTCGACGCAAAGCATGGCGCCCCCTCATACCCCGGGACGTGCCCGTCGGGGCAGGTTGATGCTTGCGCCCCCGGCCCGGGCGCCTCATCGTGGGAGGTGGCATGCCCTACCGTCGCACCACGCGCTTTGTGACAGCCCCGGATGGTACCCGGGTCGCCTGGCATACCCACTTCGGCAACCTCCGGGAGGCCTCCGCCGACGCAGAGCTGGCGGCCCGCCCCACGGTGCTGCTGACGAACGGGATTGGCTCCTCGGAGAACTTCTGGCGCTACCTGGTGGGAAACCTGGAGCAGGACCACCGGGTGGTGCACTGGAACTACCGGGGCCACGGCAGCAGCGATGAATCCCTGGGGGATGGGTACCAGATTCGCGTGCACGTGGATGACCTGGAGCGCATCACCGCGGCGGTGATGGCCCGGGGGGATGGGCGGCCGCCGCACCATGTGGCGTTCTCCATGGGCGTGCGCGTCCTGCTGGACCTGTACCGGCGGCGGCCGGACCTGGTTCCGTCCATGACGCTCATCGCCGGGGCGCCGGGGGCGTTCGGCTCGGGGGTGGACTCGGCGGGGGCCCGCGCGTTCCTGTCCGCCACCCGGGGCATGCTCAAGCTGGCCACGCCCACGCTGCCGCTGGCGGCGCCCGTGGCGCACGCGGTGATGGCCAGCCGCTTCGCCTATCCCCTGGCGCGGATGGTGGGGGCGCTCCGGGCCCGGGCGCCTCGGGCGGACATCGACGAGTTCATGCTCGCCCTGCGCCGGATGAGCCCCAGGGCCTACTGGTACACCCTCCGGGGCATGGTGGAGGGCCATGCCTGGGACGTGGCCAGGACGGTGCAGGTGCCCACGCTCATCGTCGCCGCCAGCAACGATCTGCTCGTTCCGCTGGGGGAGATGGAGCGAATGCGTGACGCAATGCCGCACGCACATTGGATGCGGGTGGATGACGCGGGGCACGCCGGCCTGCTGGAGGCCGGGTCGGAGATCGCCGAGGCCGTGCGTGTCTTCCTCGTGGACCACGGCTTGGAGCCGCCCCATGAGGTCGGGGAGCACGCTCCAGTGCCTCCGTCCTGAGAGGGGAGGCCGGGAGGATCAAAACCCGGGCTTGAGTCCAGTGAAATCGGAAACTGCCGCCCGGATTGCGTCGTGGGTGACAGATATGGGATGCAGGGGGCTCTTCAAGTTTCAACGGAGACTCTTTACCCATGCCCTGGTCCTTCCGGCAGATGCTGGCGCCGCTGTCCGCACTGCTCCTTTTCATGTCCGCATGTGGCGACGACCCTGAAGTCAGGCCCGTTTGCGGAAATGGCATCGTCGAGGCTGGCGAGACGTGCGACGACGGCAACCGAAACAACAACGACAGCTGTGACAACAGCTGCCGTCGTCCCACGCCGGACGCGGGCACCGAGGAGGATGCCGGCACCGAGGACGACGCCGGCACCGGTGAAGTGGACGCTGGCACCGGTGAAGAGGATGCGGGCACCGGTGAGGACGACGCCGGCACCACCGAGGACGCTGGCACCGGTGAGGACGACGCTGGCACCACCGAGGACGCGGGCACCGGTGAGGACGACGCTGGCACCACCGAGGATGGTGGTTCAGGCGAGCAGGACGCGGGTTCGGATGAAGACGGTGGTTCGGGTGAGCCGGATTCCGGCACCGACGCGGGCACGGGCGAGGACGACGCCGGCACCGACGCGGGCACGGTCCAGGTCTCGCTGGACAGCTTCGGTCCGACGGGCACCTTCGCGCGCACTGGCACCACGGGGGCGACGTTCCCCGAGGCGCTGACGGTGCGTCTGCGTGAGGAAGCTCCGGCGGAGGTCTGGGTGGAGGTTACTTCGTCCAGCGCCGTGCTGAACGTGCAGGGTGGTCTGGTGCGCATCGCCCCGGGTGAGCGCTCCGCCACGGTGCAGGTGACGGCGAACCTGGCCGCGGATCCGGAGACGGACAAGGCGACGCTGACGGCCACGCTGGGCAACGACACGCGTGCGGCCACGGTCCGGGTGCTGGCGGCGAATCAGGCCGCTGAGCTGGCCACGCTGTCGCCCGAGGTCATCTCGGTGAGCGCTGGCCAGACGCAGGGCTACACGGTGGAGCTGGACGTTCCCCCGGCGCAGGACACGGTCATCCAGCTCGCGCTGGAGCCCGCGTCGCTCGGCACGGTGCCGGTGACGGTGACGGTGCCGGCCAACAGCCTGTCCGCCAAGTTCGACTTCACCGCGGGCAGCACGGGCGGTGAGGGTCAGCTGGTGGCCGCGCTGAACGGTCAGTCCATCGCGGCGGCGGTGCAGGTGACCGCGGGCAGCAGCACGGGCCACGTCGTCATCAGCGAGTTCGCGGTCGCGGGCCCCGGTGGCGCCAGCGACGAGTTCATCGAGCTCTACAACCCGACCTCGAGCGCGGTGGACATCTCCGGCTGGAAGGTCCAGTACAAGGCCTACAGCAGCACGAACTACAACAACTCGTTCACGCTGCCCGCGAACTCGGTCATCCAGCCCCGTGGCTACTTCCTGGTGGTCGCCAGTGGTTATGCCTCGACGAGCGGCAACACCGTGTCGGGTGACGCGAACTGGGGAACGGCCCTGAACCTGGCCGCCAACAGCAATGGTGGCCATGTGCGCGTCGGCTATCCGGAGCTGGCGCTGACCGACGGCATCTCCTCGCCGCTGGTGGTGGATACGGTGGGCTACCTCAACGCGAACGCCGCTGAGGGCAGCCCCTTGCCGGCGTACCCGCCCACCGCCGGCAGCTTCGAGCGCAAGGCCTCGGCCGTGTCGACCGCGGCGTCCATGGTCGACGGCGCGGACGCGCTGCTGGGCAACGGCCACGACTCGAACGACAACTCGGCGGACTTCATCCTCCGTCCGACGCGCCAGCCGCAGAACCGCGCGAGCGCCACGGAGCCGTAGCCAGCTGCCTGTTCGCCCCTACCGCCTGTGTGTGCGGTAGGGGCTGGTAATGCCGCACGGGGCGGGCCATAAGCCTTCCCCGTGCGAGTCGTTTCGTGGAACGTGAACGGACTTCGCTCGGTGCACCGCAAGGGCTTCCTGCCCTGGCTCGCGGGGTGCCGGGCGCAAGTCGTTGGTCTGCAGGAGGTCCGCGCGCGCGCCGACCAGCTTCCCGACGATGTGCGCTCACCGTCCCGGTGGAAGACGCACTTCGTGGCGGCGGAGCGGCCGGGCTACAGCGGCGTCGGACTGTACAGCCGCCTGGAGCCCGATGAAGTCGTGACGGTGCTCGGCGTGGGGGAGCTGGACGTCGAAGGGCGCCTGCAGATTGCCCGCTTCGGCAAGCTCACCGTGGTGAACGGCTACTTTCCCAACGGCAACGGGAAGGACCGGGACCTGAGCCGCATCCCCTACAAGCTGACCTTCTACCGGCGCCTCTTCGAGCGGCTGGAGAAGCCCCTGCGCGATGGTGGCCGGGTGCTGGTGATGGGGGACTTCAACACAGCGCATCAAGAAATCGACCTGGCGCGGCCCAAGGAGAACCGGGAGACGAGCGGCTTCCGGCCCGAGGAGCGCGAGGAGTTCGACCGGTGGATTCGTGCCGGCTGGGTGGACACCTTCCGCCACTTCAACAAGGGTGGGGGGAACTATTCGTGGTGGAGTCAGCGGGCCGGCGTTCGGGAGAAGAATATCGGCTGGAGAATCGACTATGTCCTGGCCTCGCCAGCGGCCATGGCCTACGTGCGCAAGGCTGGCATCCACCCGGACGTGCTCGGCTCGGACCACTGTCCGGTGAGCGTGGACCTGGACCCCGCGGTTCGCTGACGCTTGTTCGAGGCTCTCATGAACGCACTGCTCTCCATCTGGACGTGGATCGAGATTGGCCTGGTGGCGCTGGTCGGCTTCTGTGTGCAGCTGTCGCTGGCCATCCTGACCTGGGCCTTCGACCACAAGCGCCACGTGACGGGACGCTGCTTCCGGCTCATCGGCGTCACCGCGGCGAAGCTGACGCCGTTCTGGCGCTTCGGCGTGCACGGCCAGGTGCCGGACAAGGTCGCGCCGAACACGGTGGTCGTAAGCAACCACGAGTCCAACGCGGACCCGTTCCTCATCTCGCACCTGCCGTGGGAGATGAAGTGGCTGGGCAAGGCCAGCCTCTTCAAGATTCCCGTGGTGGGCTGGAGCATGTGGATGGCGGGGGACGTCCCCGTGCACCGCGGCGACCGCGACTCGGCGACGGGCGCCATGGCGAAGTGCCGCCAGTGGCTGGCCAAGGGCATGCCGGTGATGATCTTCCCGGAAGGGACGCGCTCGAAGACGGATGACCTGCTGCCCTTCAAGGACGGCGCGTTCCGGCTGGCCATCGAGGCGCAGGCGGACGTGCTGCCCCTGGCGGTGAGCGGGACGCGGCGGGCGCTGCCGAAGCACTCCTGGCGCTTCGCCACCTCGCGCGGTTTGGTGACGGTGGGCACGCCCATCTCCACCAAGGGGATGACGCTGGCGGACGTGGAGACGCTGAAGAACCTGGCCCGCGAGCAGATCCTGTCACTGCGGGCTTCGCTGATGCCGCTGACGCGCACCGAGCCGGCCGTGCCGCCGGGGCCGGCCAGCGCCGCGTGACTCAGACGTCCTTGTCGCTCTCGTCGACGATGTGGCAGCCAGTCTCCTCGTCGAGCGCGTCTTCAATGAAGCCGCGCACGATGTCCCGGCCGCCAATCTCGAAGGACAGGCTGACCTTGTCGCCCTTCACCGCTTCGTCCTGATCCACCTTCAGCTTTCCTCCCAGGGCGATGGCGTCCCCGTCGACAGCGGCGCCCTTGTGGACGCGGACCTCTCCGCCCAGGGACACCGCGCTGCCCGTCACCCGGGCACCGGATTCGACGATGACGCGGCCCCGGATGGCGACGACGTCCTCCACCACCGCGCCCTTGCGAATGATGACGTTGCCCTCCACGGCGACGCCGTCCTTCACCTTCTCACCGGCCTCGATGATGAGGTCCGTGCCCTGGACGGCGCGGCTTCCGTCCTTCGACTGCGTGGCGCACACCACCTTCCACTTCTGGGGCGGCTTCGCGTCGTCCTCGGCGAAGGCAGGGGTGGCGAGGGCGAGCCCGAGGGCCAAAGTGGCAATGGGGGACGAGCGCATGCGAGGCTCCTGTAAAAGCCGTGACACCGCGGGATACGCGCCCGCACGGAAACGATTGCGTGCCCACATCCGTCACCTGCCCGGCGTGTGGCTTGCACAACCCTGTCTCCACCCCCAACCGGGAACACGTCCTGTCCGCCACGCCCCTTCGAAATGATGACGTCCGTGACCTGAGCATCTGGGGGTACGCCCTGGGCTACTTCGTGGCCTATGCCCCCTACAGCGCGCTGACGAAGGCGCTGTCCGGAGGCGCCTTGCCCGGCATGCGGGAGGGTATCTCCGGCTTCACGCTCCTGCCGGTGAGCACCTCGGCCTCGCTGGTGGGAATGTTCGTCTTCCTCACGTGGATGCGCTGGTGGCGTTACGCGGGGCACCGCCAGGTGTGGGGCTTCCAGGTGCCAGCGCCAGGGCGGTGGACGCTGCTGTCGGGGCTCTGCTCGGCGGCCATCATCGGCACCACGACGCTGGCGTACACCCTGCCGGGGGCGTCCATCGTCTTCATGATGCTGTTGATGCGCGGCGGCGTGCTCGTCCTGGCGCCGCTGGTGGACGTCCTCAGTGGACGGCGGGTGCGCTGGCCCTCATGGGTGGCCTTGGGCTTGAGCTTCTCGGCGGTGGCGGTGGCCGCGGGCTCGTCGGTCAGCCCCACGCTGACGCTCCTGGCCACGGTGGACGTGGGCGTGTACCTGGCGGCCTATTTCTTCCGGCTGCGCGCAATGAGCCAACTGGCCAAGTCCGGCGAGCGTGAGGTCTCCATCCGCTACTTCGTGGAGGAGCAGATGGTGGCCACGCCCGTGCTGGTGGGCACCCTGGCGGTGCTGGCCCTTATCGGCGGCGATGGCGTGCTCGGTGACATCCGCGACGGCTTCACCGGGGCCTTGTCGCGAGGCCACCTGGCCTCCGAGCTCGCCGTGGGACTGCTGTCGCAGGCCACCGGCATCTTCGGCGGCCTCATCCTCCTGGACGGGCGGGAGAATGCCTTCTGCGTGCCGGTGAATCGCGCGTCCAGCGTGCTCGCCGGAGTGGTCGCGACCGTGGTGATGTCCGTCACGCTGGGCCAGCCGGGCGCGGGGGCCTTGGAGTTGGTGGGCGCCGCGCTCGTCGTCGCCGCCATGGCGGTGCTGGCCGTGCCCACGGTGCTGGCCGCGCGGCGGAAGGCGGGGGAGCCGGCCGCACCCCCGGTGGCTCCCTCCCCGGGGCCGTGAGGCGCGTCCGCGCTACTTCCGCTCGGACAGGTGGATGGTGAGCACCGGGCAGGACGCGCGGGCGACGACCTTCTGCGCCACGCTTCCCAGGAGCAGGCGGGGAAGGCCGCGCCGGCCGTGGGTGCCCATGACGATGAGGTCGCATTTGTCCTGCTCGGCGAGGTCGAGGATGGTGGACGCCGCCTCACCCACGACGATTTTCTGGCTCACCGGGACGCCCGGGGGCTCCCCCTGGTTCATCTGGGCCGTCAGCTCCTTCGTCGCGGCCTCCACGGCGACGTGCTCCAGGGATTGGGAGTTCCACCCCGGCGCGGCCACCAGCAGGTCGGGCGCCACGTACTGGGGTGGCTCCCAGGCGTGGACCACCTCGACCGATGCCTTGAAAGGCCGAGCGAGCTTCACCGCGTAGTCGATGACCTCCCGGGAGCCGTCCGACAGGTCCACGGGAACGAGGATTCGGGAAACAGTCGCCATGTCTTCTTTTCTGGGCATGGCACGCCCCAGATGGAAGAGCCGTGCCAGCGCCGCGCCGGTCGTCTGCTGTCCAGGCGTGCAAACCCTGCGGGGGGAGCGGCAGACCGCGCAAGGCATGCGCACGATGGGCACCTCAACGAACGGAGGATTTTGTCATGCGTCCTCTCCCCATCGACCAAGGAACCGTGCTGATCATCGGCGCGGCCCGGGGGATTGGCCGGGAGCTTGCCCGGCTGCTTGCACGTCGCGTTCGGACCCTGGTGCTCGTGGACCATCAGGCCCAGGTCCTGGAGCCCCTGCGCGAGGAACTCCTGCTGAACTACCCGACGCTGGGCGTGCTCGTCGAATCCTGCGACGTGTGCGATCCCCAGCAGGTGGACGCGCTGCTCGCTTCGCTGGAGTCGCAGTTCGTCCGCGTGGACGTGTTGGTGAACAACGCCGCGGAAGGCGACCAGGCGCTGTATGCCCAGGAGGGCTGGGGGCGTGTGGAAGCCATGTTGCGCGCCAACGTCTGGGTGCCCGCGCTGCTGACGCACCGGCTGCTCAAGCCCATGTTGGAGCGTGGACGGGGCGGCATCCTCAACATCGGCTCCGGCGCGGCGCAGCTCATCCTGCCGGGCTCGGCCACCTTCTCCGCCACCCAGCGCTTCCTGGACGGCTTCACGGAGGCGCTGCGCCTGGAGGTGGAGGGGCAGGGCGTCACGGTGACGCGCGTAGCTCCGGGGCCGCTGTGGGAAGCGGGTGTGGAGGGCGCGGAGTCACTGGCGCCTTTCTTCCATCTGTCACTGGAGCGCTGTGCCCGCGAGGCGCTCGCCGGCTTCGAGCGCGGCGCGGCCCTGGTGTACCCGGGCTTGGGGCACCGGTGGGTGATGCGGCTGCTGCCACTGCTGCCACGCGGGCTCAAGCGGAGCCTGGGGCGGATGGCGCTGCGGGGCCTGCGGCGGGAGGAGTTGCTGCTCCCACCACGGCAGGCCCCCCAGGCGCTGCCACTTTCGGGCGAGCCATCACCCGCGTGACGCGGGGGCTCGGCTCTAGAGGCCAATCTCGGCCAGGCGCGCCTTCACGCGCGTGGCCTTCACGCCGGTGTTGGCCGTGCCGCGGCCCTGCGAGTTGCCGCCCAGGCCGATGTGGTGCAGGCCCACCACCTGGTGCGAGGACGAGGACAGCACGGGCGAGCCGGACGAGCCGCCCAGCGTGTCCGCGTCGTAGGACAGGTCCGTGGTGCTGTAGTTGGCATTGCGCACCACGCCCGGCGAGGACTTCTTCGTCGGCGTGCAGCCGCTCGTCGTGTAGTAGTCGCAGTTCTGGTGGAGCACGTAGATGCTGGCGTTGGTGGCGGCGTTGGCGCTGGCCACCGTCAGCCAGCCGTACACGTCACCCGGGAGCTGGCCGTTGGTGGCCGTGCAGCGCAGCGCCGTCATGTCGTCGCCGGCCCAGGTGCGGATCAGCGTGCCGCAGTTGTACCAGACGCGAGCGGTGGAGCTGACGCCGTCCTCATAGTTGAAGGACACACGCGCACCGGAGGCCTCGGAGCTGCTGCCGACGCAGTGGTTGTTGGTGATGATCACATCCCGCGACACCAGCCACGCCGTGCAGCGCGAGCCCACCGCCGGAATGGACAGGTATCCCACCGCGCGCGAGCGCGTGCGCTGCGTGCCGGACAGCGTCGTGGCGCTCACCCAGTTCACCGAGCCCACGATGACGTTGGACTCCTGCGACTGCAGCGGCTCCTGGCCGTCCGCGTTGGGAACGTCGGGAGGTGCTTCGGTGCCGCAGGCAGACAGGGCTCCCACCAGGAACAGCGCACGAACGCTCTTCGGGAACATCGGAACACCTCCTCGCGCTGGATTGCGCGGCGAGGCGCCAAGGCACGCGCCGTGCCATGTCTCCACTCCGAGCGTCTCTCCTCGGAGTGGGCGCCGCGCCGGCACACGCGACTGGTGCGTCCCTGTCCAGGTAACCCAGTTGTTGATGTAAAGGCGCTTCACAGTCCTGCTGGGGGTCGCCAGTGGTTTTCGTGATTTGCGAGACTGTCCGGAGCTGGTGTGTTCCGGGTCAATTCGCTCCCCAGCCGTTGTCTCCGGCCAGGACAGGCTCCGGAAAAATACAAGGGCCGCGTCCGGACCCGGTGGAGGCGGGGTCCAGGCGCGGCCCGGGAACGGCGTGGCCAGGGGCTCAGCCGATGACCATGTCCTCGCGCTCCAGCGTTCCGGTGCCGAAGTCACGCGAATGGCCCGCCGCGTCAGAGTAGCGTCGGAGGTTGAAGCGGGTGAAGAGCTCGTCGGACTCGCCGGTGGCCATCCATTTCGCCATCCGCTCCGCGACGGCGGGGGCCATCATGAAGCCGTGGCCCACGAAGCCGGACATCTGGAGCAGGTTGTCCAGTCCCGGGGTGCGTCCCAGAATCGGGTTGTTGTCCGGCGTCACGTCGTAGCAGCCGGCCCACTGACGCAGCACCTTCACATGGCCCACCTCGGGCAACTGCTCCATCAGCGCCTGCGCGAAGCGCGACACGAAGCGCAGGGTGCTGCCCATGTTGAGGCCCGCGGGCTCCTTGGCGTCGCCCATGCCGCCCACGATTTCGCCGCGCATGGACTGGCTGAAGTACAGCCCGCTGTCGAGCACGGACACCAGCGGCCCCAGGAAGGGCTTCAGCGGCTCGGTGCTGAGGATTTCGTGGCGGTGCGGCTCGTTGGGCAGCTTCACGTCCGCCAGCTTCGCCACCTGCGGACTCCAGGCGCCGGCGGCCAGCACCACGGTGTCGCAGGCGATGTCCCCGCGCGTCGTCTTCACCTTGCGCACCTGGCCGCCGCTGGTCTCGAAGCCGGTGACGTCCGTGTACGTCTCCACGCGGACGCCGCGCTTCTGGCAGCCCTGCGCGTAGCCCCACAGGAAGGGCCAGGGGAAGATGACGCCGTCCTCGGGATTGTAGGACGCGATGAGGCAGTCCTTCATCGTGAGCCCGGGGACGATGCCGCGTGCCTCGTCGGGGGTGATGAGCCGGGTAGGGACGCCGAAGCGGTTGTGCAGCGAGACGTTGCGCTCCAGCCGCTGGGCCACCGGCGCTGTCTTCGCCAGGAAGATGTAGCCTCCCTGGCGCAGCCAGACGTTGATGCCCAGCTCGCGCGCGAAGCCCTTCATCAGCTCGATGGAGCGCTTGGCCAGCTCCACCAGCGAGGGCGTGCCCCACTGCATGCGCACGCCGCCGCCGTTGCGGCCGGACGCGCCCGCGCACAGGTAGCCGCGCTCCAGCACCACCACGTCCGTCTCACCGGCGCGCGCCAGGTTGTACGCCAGCGCCAGGCCCATGATGCCGCCGCCGATGATGACCACCTTCGCCTTCGCGGGCACCGGGCCCTCCGGGCGCAGCGCGGCGGGGAAGGCGTCCACTTCCTGCGGCAGCCCGCCCACAGGCGGCTGGGACTCGTCCACGGGCGCGGAGGCCATCATCCGCAGCTCGGTGGGGTAGAGCGGCGGGCGCGGCGTGAAGGGCACCACGGCCGCGGGCTTGAGCGCCTTCTCCTTCTCCAGCAGCGCGGCCACCGCCGCCGTGCAGCTCTTGCCCTGGCAGATGCCGGTGCCGAAGCCGGTGTAGCGCTTCACCGACTCCACGTCGCAGAAGCCCCGGGACACCGCGTGACGGATGTCGTCGACGGTGACGTCCTCACAGGAGCAGATCATCGCCTTGCTCATGACAGCCCTCCCACCAGCGCCTGGGCCGCGCGCCGTCCGGCCGCCGCCGCGTCCTTCGCGGTGCCTCCGCCCGTGACGTCACCCGCGGCGTACACGTCCGGCGCCTGGGTGCGCCCGTCCGCGTCCGTCTCCACCACGAAGAGCCCGCGCTTCTCGTCGAACGGCACCTTCGCGCCGCCCTGCCGCGCCAGCTCGAAGCTGGGGCTGACGGGGACGGACACCAGCACCGCGTCACACGACACCTTTTCGCGTCCGCCGCCCTCGCGCGTGTAGCTGAAGGCGCTCACGCCGCGCAGGCCATGGGCCTTGGGCTCGCTGCCTCGCACCGCCGTGGCATGGGTGCCCGCCGGCGGCGTGTCCCGCAGGTCCACCACCGCCACCACCTTCGTGCCGCGCTCCTGGAGCAGGTTCGCCAGCGCGTGCAACTCCGCGCCCCAGCCCACCAGCGCCGCTGTCTCCGGCGCCACGTCGTAGCGGCGCAGCAGCAGGCTGGCCGCGCGTCCCGCGTAGACGCCGGGCAAGTCATTGTTCTCGAAGGGGAGCGTGGGCGGATGGCCGCCGGGCGTGAGCAGGAAGCGCTCCGAGTACACCTTCACCAGACGTGGCGCGTCCGCCTCCCAGGTGCCCACCGCGAGGAAGCGCCCCGCCTCGTCGTCATACAGGCCCAGCGCGGTGGCCCGCGTGAGCACGCTGCTGGGGGAGATGCGGTGGATGTCGTCCAGGCTGGGGCCGCCGGCTTCCGGCGCGCCGTTCGCGAGCCGGCCGCCGAGCGCGTCGTCCCGCTCGATGAGGAGGAAGCCCACGTCCCGCTCGGTCAACACGCGCGCCGCCGCCAGTCCTGCCGCGCCGCCGCCCACCACGGCCACGCGGGTGCGCACCGTGCGCGCGGGCGCCGTCGCGGGTGCGGGCGTCTTGGGCAGCAGGCCCAGCCCCGCGAGCTGCCGCGCCACCTTGGCCATCACCTGCTCAGCCACCGGGACGCCGGCGAACATCTCGTGGTGGTCCATGCCCTTGGGGAAGAACCAGTCGATGCTCTCGAAGATGTCCACCTTCGCGGAGGGATAGGCGTTCTGCCGCTCCAGCTTCATGCCGTCCCGCGCGGGCGTGCGGCACGCGTAGACATTGGGCACGCCGTCCACCCGCATCAGGCAATGCGAGCAGGCCCCGGCGAAGCAGTAGGGGCCTCGCGGCCGGTGGTACTTGATGGAGCGGGCGAGCATGGGCTCACCCGCGGCAATCAGCGAGCACGCCACCGGCTCACCTTCGATGGCGGGGAGGCTCTCGCCCTCGAGGTCCACGGTGATGGCCCGGCCGCGCGGCGGTACGTCGGGAAGGCGTCGCATAGGGTGTGCCAAAATGGCCCACGCGGACCGGGCGGTCAAAGCCTCTGACGGCATGACGCGCCATGCCCAACACGCCTGGCTGATAGGCGCGGTGATGGCGCGCCCGACCTTGGCTAAGGCGCACACCGTAAAACGAGAGGGGACCGTCTCGGGCCGTGTTGCGCCCGGGACAGTCCCCCTGAAGACTTACGTCCGTGCATGACGCGCCGGGCAAAGCACCCGGCAATCCCTGTCAGACAGGCTGCTCGCTCGAGGGAATGACGGGCTCGGGCATGCCCTGTGGCCGCTGCCCGAAGCGGGTGCGGACCACCGCACCCAGGGCCATCAAACCGACCAGCGTGGTGATGAGGGGGCCGACGATGGGGAGCGAGCCCACCACCATCAGCACCAGCAGCCCCAGGGCCAGCACCACCGCCTGCGTCTTCCGGCCGCGGAAGATGGGCAACCGCGTGCCCAGCTCGCTCGCCACCGCCGCGTAGCCGAGCGCCGCCGCGACGGGGGCCGCCATCCACAGCACCAGCGCCACCGGGATGCCGATGATGGTGATGCACAGCACCACCGTGAGGGGAATCATCGCCAGCAGTCCCACGAAGCCGGTGAGCCCCGCCTGCACCGGCTTGCGGCGCACTTCCTCGCCCAACTGCTTCATGCGCGCGGGGAAGAACATCTGTCCCAGGAAGCCGAGCCCGAAGAGCATCGCGAAGGTGAGGATGAAGCCCGCCAGGCCCACGCCGTCATCGTCGCGGTCCCTCCGGCTCTCGGAGGGGTCCTTGGCTTCCTTCACGCCCTTCTTGATTTCACTGGCCACCATGCGGCCAATGCCCGCGCCGCCGAAGGACTCGATGCTGCCTTCCACCTGGGCGTCGTCGTCGCGCTCCACCGAGCCGCCAAAGGCAGACACGTCGCCCTCCACGTGTGCGTCCGGCCCCAGGATGACGTTGCCGCCGAAGGCATGCGCGTCCCCGTCCACGCGGCCGTGGACCTCTAGGTTGCCGCCGAAGGCGACCGCGTCATCCTTCACGTGGCCGTGGACCACCAGGTTGCCGCCGTACACCACGGCGCTCTCCACCGTCTGGCCGTCTTTCACCTCCAGGTTCTGTCCGCGCGCCACCACGTTGCGGCTGCCGTTGCGACGCATGTTGCGCCGCACCTCGTCGCGGGCCCGCTTCATCTCGTCCCGGGCGCGCTTCATCTCGTTCCGCGTCTCCTCGGAGAACGCGTTCGGGAGGTCGGGAATCGCCATCTCCGGAGGATCGCTGGCCACGGGCGGCGCGACCGATGCGGCGTCGGCGTTGGCTTCGGACTCACCCGATTCGGCGGCGTGCTTCTCCTGCGCCGTCATGGGCCGCAACGTGAAGATGGTGCCGTCCTGGTCCAGGCGCAGCGAGTACGCCCGGGCCACGGTGCGCAGGGCCTGGTTCGCCGTGACGCCGCGCAGGTGGACCTCGGCGGGCGAGTCCAGGTCGCCGGTGACGACCAGGTTGAGGCCCCCCTTGTCGGCGATTGTCTTGAGTGCGTCGCGCAGGGTGCCGCGGAAGCTGATGTCGATGGTGCTCGCGGCGGGCGCCGTCACGCCGGCATGGGGCGCCGTGTCCTGGGCAAGCGCCAGGGGGGCGCCGAGCAGCAGAGCGGGGAAGAGGATTCGAGGAAGGAGCTTCATGGTTCGCTCACGCTTCGGAAGGAGTGGGCCCGGTGCCGACAAGCCGCTTGAGACCGTACAGAGATGTCAGCAGGAGGAAGGCGAGAGAGCAGGCCACCGTCAGGCCTGCGGTGGACCACAGCGCGTGGGCGCCACTGAGGACGCCTTCAACAAAGGGGCGCCCCTGCACCAGGACGGAGGCCAGCCCGGTTCCCAGCCGGCCGAGCGCCTGGTCGCTCATCACCAGGTAGCCCAGCCCGCCCAGCATCGACGTCAGCAGGATGGCCAGCCCGGACCAGACCTCGCGGCGCCGGGGCACGGGTTCGGCGGACACGCGCGCCATGACGCTGGCCACCAGGGTGGGCGGGGGGAGGGGATCCGCCAGCCGGTACAGGTCCTGCTCCATCAGCCGGTGCTCTTCCAGGACGGCGGCGCAGGCGGCACACTCGGCGGCGTGGTCCAGCGCGGGCCCTTCACCGGCTTCCAGCTCCGTGAAGAGGACTTCGAGGTCCGGGCACAGGTGGGGATTCATCGTGGAGCCTCCTCGGCCGTCATCTTCTTGCGCAGCTTCTCACGGGCCCGGAAGAGCCGGGCCATGATGGTGCCAGGCGCACAGCCCATGATCTGGGCGATCTCCTTCGTCGTGCGCTTCTGGACGTAATAGAGGGCGAGCACCTCCCGGTCCTCGACGGACAGGGTGGCCATGGCCTCCTCCAGCGACTGCCGCTCCTCGCGGGCGATGGCGCCTTCCTCCTGCGACGCCTCGCCGCTGGGGAGCACCTCCTTCATGGGCTCCAGCTCCTCGGTGCGCACCTTGGTGCGGCGGCGGAGCAGGTCCAGGCAGAGGTTGCGGGTGATGGCGAGCACCCACAGGTCGAACGGGCGCGCGTCGTCGTAGCGGTGGAGGTTCTGGTAGGCGCGAAGCAGCGCTTCCTGCGCCACCTCCGCGGCCTCGGCCTCGCTCTGGAGCAGCCGCAGCGCCAGGCCGTAGACAGGGCGCTGCACGCTGCGAACCAAGGCCTCGAAAGCGGACGGGTCACCCCGGCGGGCGGCCTGCACGTCCGCTTTCCAGGGAAGCGGAGGAGCTTCCTCAGCCATCAGCATCCCGATGGCATGGGCAAGCGTCCCGGGAGCGTCGTCGAGGGCAAGAGCGTTCACGCCTGGGTCTACGGCGCGCCCGTCCGCCCATTGCATCCGGGAGATACATCTCTATTTCTTCCGTGATTTCGCGGGCTTGGCCTTGGCTGCACGTTTGGCCTCGGTCTCCGCGCGCGCGGCCGAGCGGGCGTCCTTGCGCTGGCGCTGCCGCTCACGGAAGCCCAGCGGCGCGGCGGGCTCCGCGGCCTTGGCGGGCGCGGGGGCCTTGGCGGCCAGGGTGCGGGCGCGGCCCGAGGCGGGCTCCAGGAGCTCCACCTCGCGCGGACCGGTGCGGCGGCGGCCCGGAGCGCCTGCGCCCCGGGCATCGCGGTTGCCGGCGGGCGCGCGCGTGTCGCGGTCTCCGGACGAACGGCGGCGGGTCTCCGTGCCCGGAGCGCTACGGCTCGAGGCGCGCGCGCCGTCCGCGTCACGGCGGGGCGGGCCCCGGCGGCTGGAGGGCTCGTGCGCGGCGGCGGCTTCGGCCTCCGCCAGCTTCGGCCGCTGCGAGGCGCGGATGGTCTCCGCGCTGTCCTCGGCGTAATCGAAGTGGAACAGCCGCTTGATGACCAGGGTGGCGTAGGCGCCAGGCGGCAGGGTGAAGGCGATGTTGACCTTGATGTCGTCGCGGTTGAGCTCGTCCGCCTGCGTGCGGCCCACGACGAGCTTGTGCGGGAACGACAGCAGGGGCCGCTCCTCGTGCTTGAAGTAGAGCCTGCGCTCGGCGCCGGGGACTTGCAGGTCCGACAGTTGGAGCTTCTCGCGGCCCAGCACCCAGCGCACGGCCTCCTCCACCTTCGGGTCGCTGAACGTCGAGTTCGGCGCGAGCAGGGGGAAGGAGGCGTCGCGCAGCGTGCGGAGCACCTCCGGGCTGGCGTCGCGGTGGAACAGCAGCGTGCCGGCCTGGTAGCGCATGGGGAAGAGGTGCTCGCGCGGCAGCATCAGCTGGAGGTAGCGCCGCACACCCTCGTTCCAGAGGAAGCTCTGGTACGTGAAGATCAGCATCGCGCGGTAGTCCGCGTCGATCTGCATGAAGGCGCGCAGGTAGTCACCCGGCTGATCGCGCAGGGACTTGAGGACGCGGTGGTACTTGCGCGTGCCCTCGTAGGGGACGCGGGCGTCCCAGCGGCCCCAGTTCTCCTTCCAGAAGGCCTTGATCTTGGCGTCCTCCGTCCGGTCCAGCTCGGACGGCTTGGCCATGTAGTTGTGCAGCGCGGCCTCGAAGTCGCCCCGGATGAGGTCCTTGGCGATGAAGCCCTGGCCGTGCTTCAGCGAGCCGAAGCGCTGGCTGTCGAAGTAGTTGATGACGCCCAGGCGGTTGACCTCGGCGGCGGCCACGTTGAGGGGCCCCAGCGACTCCGGCTGGAGCGCGCGCACCGTGACGGAGAAGCGGTTGGAGGTGATGTTGGCGGCGGACAGCGGCTTGTCCGTGCGGCCCAGGTACTTCAGCCGCAGGTCAGGCTCCTGCATGTCCACGTCGGCGCCGTCCACCGCGATGATCTGCTCGGTCCGGCCCTGCTTGTCCTTGAGGCCGCAGTAGCTGATGGCGCCGGGCTTGAGCCCGAACGCATCCCGCAGCCGGGTCACGGCGTCGAACGTGGACAGCTTTTGCTTGTCCATCAGGTAGACGCGGTGACGTCCCGAGTCGACTTCGTCGAAACGGTATGACTCCTTGACGGAGAAGTCCTCGGGCTTTTGTTTGATTCGCACGGCGCCCCCCTTACCAGCGCGGCGCCCCGGAATGAAGCACCTGCGCCAGAAAGGGGATAACGTGACCTCCCATGCGAGTTCTTCCCCTGTTGCTCCTGGCCCTGACTCCGGGGTGTGCCTCCACGCTGTCCACGCAGCAGACGGCCCGAACGCTGGCGCCGGGGCAGGTCCAGGTGACGGGCGGAGTGGGGGCCTTCGTCCCGGTGGGGGCCCTGGTCCGGGTGGTGGACGCCGGCATCGAGCAGGGGGAGGCGGCCCGGGACGCGGTGGTGAATGACCGCCCCTACACGCTGAGCGAGGAGGACCAGCAGGAGCTGCTGACGGCGGGCGTGGCGCTGATGGTGGCCCCGCCGGGCGTCAATCCGGAGCTGATGGTCCGGGTGGGAGTGGTGGACCGGCTGGACGTGGGCCTGCGCTACAGCGGCATCTCCCTGCGCGGGGACCTGAAGTTCCAACTGGCCCACGGCGGAGATGAGGTGGGTCGCTATCTGGAGCTGGGCCAGCGCTCCTTCGACATGGCCCTGGGGGTGGGGGTGTCCAAGCACTTCTTCAGCAGTCCGGTCCTGGACGTGCTGGAGGTGGTGGAGATGAACGACTTCAGCCGCTACGACGTGGAGGTGCCCCTGTACCTCAGCGCGGACTGGGGGGACGTCTTCAAGCTCTACGCGGCGCCCAAGTACATCTACAGTCGCACCCGGCTGGACGCGCGGCTGGTGGACTACTCCCAGCAGGGGAAGCCGGTGTCAGGCTTCGACGCGAGGCTTCCCGCGACGGTGGGCAGCCACTTCGTGGGCTCCACGCTGGGAATCGCCGTGGGCTACCGGTACGTCCACCTCTTCGCCGAGGTGACGGGGGGCTACTTCCGGAGCAGGCCGCAGCTCTTCGGGATGGAGCGGAACCTGGGGGGCGTTACCGTGATGCCTTCAGTGGGCCTGGCCATCCGGGCGGGCGGTTCGGACAGGAAGCCGACGGCCGGTCGCTGAGGAGCCGTCCCGCCAGGCGGACGCTGCTCGGAAGTGCAGTGGTGATTTCCGAGCGTTCCCCGGTGCCGATGGCCTCTGGTAGTGTCCGGGCCGGTGAGGATTTCCGCGTGAGCCAGTCCCCCGTCCCGTTCGCTCCCAAACCCGGGCAGATTCGCGGCCCCCGACTGACAGGGCGCTTCGCGGATGGCACGCTCGGAGAGTTTCCCCTGGGGCCGGCGACGTCCCTGGGCCGGCATCCGTCCAACACGTTGCGGCTGGTGGACCGGGAGGTTTCCAAGGAACACGCGGTCATCGAGCGCGTGGGCAAGGACTTCATCCTCAAGGACCTGGGCTCGTCCAACGGCACCTTCGTGAATGGCCGCCGGGTGAAGGAGCTCAAGCTGCGCGACGGGGACGAAATCTCCCTGGGCGCCTCGCGGCTCATCTTCCACAGCGGCGAGCCGGTGGCGCCGGCCAACGCGCCCACCGCGCCGGGCGTGACGGTGGTGGCGCAGTCCATCTCCATGCCGGCCTTCCTGGCGCAGATGGACCAGGTGCCGCAGAACTTCCGGCCCGCCGAACAGGTGTCGGACGTGGAGGCGCTGCGCCGCGACTACGAGAAGCTGCGCATCGCCCATGAGTTCCACCGCCAGGTGAGCCTGCAGGGCAGCCAGACGGGGCTCTTCGAGCAGATCCTCAAAGTGGCCTTCCAACTGCTGGCCGCGGACCACGGCGTCATCCTGAAGGTGGCCGCGGACGGCGAGTTCATCCCGTCGGCGGTGCACCACCGCTCCGACAAGGCCGTCAACGTCATGCTGTCCGACACCGTGCTCAAGCGCGTGGTGGAGACGGGCAAGGCGGTGCTGACGGCGGACGCCATCATCGACGAGCGCTTCTCCGCGGCGGAGAGCATCGTCGCACAGGGCATCCGGTCCGCCATGGCGGTGCCGCTGAAGGTGAACGGGAAGATTCAGGCGGTGCTCTTCCTGGACAGCCGGCAGCAGATCAACGCCTTCTCGGAGAAGGACCTGACCATCCTCTCCGGCATCGCCTCGCAGGCGAGCATCGCGCTGGAGAACGCGGCGCTGGCCGAGCAGATTCGCGCCGAGGCCGTGACGCGCGCGGAGCTCAGCCGCTTCCTGTCCAAGGCCGTCGCCGACGCGGTGATCGCCGGTGAGACGGAAGACCTGGCGCAGAGCCGGCTGGCGGAGGTGAGCTGCCTCTTCGCGGACATCCGCGGGTTCACCACCATCTCGGAGAACGATTCTCCGCAAGAGGTGGTAGACATGCTCAACGCATTCTTCACCGCCATGGCCGGGGTGGTGTTCCGCCACGAGGGGAACCTGGACAAGTTCATTGGGGACTGTGTCATGGCCGTCTGGGGGCCGCCGCTGTCGCACCCGGACGATGCCGCCCGCGCGCTTCGGGCTGCCTTGGAGATGCAGGACGCCGTGCATGAGCTGAACCGCCGCCGCGTGGCCGCGGGCAAGCAGCCCATCGAGGTCGGCATCGGGGTGAACACCGGGCAGGCCGTTGTCGGCTACATGGGCAGCGCCGAGCGCCACGAGTTCACCGCCATTGGCGACACGGTGAACACGGCCTCGCGCCTGTGTGGCATGGCGAAGAGCGGTGAGGTCCTGGCCTCCGAGTCTACGGTGCGCAGGGCGGGCGCCGGCTTCGACGTGGAGGGGCTGCCGGCCCTCCAGGTGAAGGGCAAGGAGAAGGCCGTGCCGACCTACCGCGTCCACGGGCTGGAGTACACCACCGCCGCTTCCTCCTCACGCCGCGCATGAGTCCGACGACGCAGGCCTGCCCCAACTGCGGCCATCTACACGACATCCGCGTCTACGTGAGCGGCCAGCGTGTCCAGTGCCGCTGCGGCATCCGGTTCGAGGCCCGCCGGGGTGACGTGGCCGCCGAGGTGGCGCGCAACACGATGGTGCCCACGGGCAGCGGCATCCAGGAGCAGCGCCCTCCGGCCAATGGGACCTCCGGCGTGGTGACGGTGGTTCCTCACGCGGAGCCGGAGCCAGGCATCGACATCTCCCTTTCTCGCGCTCCGGAGCCCGTGCGCTCCGCGCCTCCCGGTGGCGTGAACGGGCTGCCAGGCGTGGCGGCGCCGGGGACCAGCGGTGTGGCCATGCCTTCCAGCAACGGCGCTTCGGACGCGTCAGTGGACCAGACGTTGGTGCGCTCGTCCGCGAAGACGGGCTCGGACACCGCGCACTCGGAGCTGAACGCGCAAGAGAACAGCACCTTCGTGGGCGCTGGCAAGGTGGACCTGCCGGGCTTGGAGCTGCTGGAGCTGCTCGGGCGCGGCGGCATGGGCGAGGTGTGGCTCGCGCGGCAGCAGTCGCTGGGGCGCACGGTGGCGGTGAAGCTGCTGCCGCCGCGGCTGGCGAAGGACCCGGAGTTCGTCACGCGCTTCGAGAAGGAAGCCACGGCGCTGGCGGCGCTCAACCACCCGCACATCATCCAGATCATCGACCGGGGCGTTGCGGGCGAGCACTACTACTTCGTCATGGAGTACGTGGAAGGCCGCTCGCTGCGCGAGGCGATGTCGGCCGGGCTCCCGCCGGAGAAGGGCATCAAGCTCCTCCTGGCGGTGGCGCGCGCCATCGAGTGCGCGCACGACAAGGGCATCATCCACCGCGACCTGAAGCCGGAGAACATCCTGCTGGACGGGCGGGGGCACGTGAAGGTGGCGGACTTCGGCCTCGCGGGCATCCGCGCGCCGGACTCGCGCCTGCAGCTCACCGCGACGTCGGTGGCCATGGGCACGCTGAACTACATGGCTCCCGAGCAGCGCCGCGACGCGAAGAACGTGGACGGGCGCGCGGACCTCTTCTCGCTGGGCATCATCCTCTACGAGGTGCTCACCGGGGAGCTTCCGCTGGGCCGCTTCAAGCTGCCCTCCTCGAAGGTGCCGGGGCTGGACCCGCGCGTGGACCCGGTGGTGGACCGCCTGTTGGAGCAGGACCCGGCCGCGCGCTACGAGAAGGCCAGCGAGCTGTGCGCCGCGCTGGAGGCGATGATTTCCACCAGCTCCGCGCCGGGCATCCCGCAGAGCGACCTGGACGGCCGCATGGTGCCCGCGGCCGCGCGGTCGGTACGGCCGGGGCGGCAGACCGCGCTGTCGCGTCAGCTCCGTTCGGGCTGGCGGCGCGTGCGCGGTGGCCTGTCGGTGGTGGGCGGGCTGGCGCTGCTGGGCTTCGCGGTCCGGTGGTTCGTGGGGCCGGTGAGCCTCCACCTGGGCGACGACCAGCGCGTCATCATCGGCACGAAGGGTATCCAGGTGAAGCCCGGCAACCGGGTGCTGCCGCCGAACACCTACGGCGAGGTCTTCTCATCGCTTTCCTTCGCGGCGCCCGCCAAGGCCGGGGGCACTTCGCGCCTGGAGCTGGGCTTCAACGAGGGCAACGAGGAGGTCAACGTCCATAGTGGCCAATGGCGGCTGGTGGATGGGGAGCTCCAGGCCTTGCAGGCGGGCAAGGAGACCAATGGGCGGCGGTTGATTCCGCGCGCGTACATCGCGCAGCGCTACTTCTCGTCCAACGATTTCACGGCCGAAGTGCTGATGGACGTGGCGCGGCTGGGACCGGAGTACGCGCAGGAAGCGGATGCGCAGCACTACGGCGAGCTGGCGTTCCGCATCAAGGACTTGCAGGTCTCCGCGTTCGCCATTCCGGACGTGGGCATGCGGCTGTCGTGGCGCTACTTCATGCCGGACGGGCGCGAGGTGGTGGGGAACAGCGCGCAGGACACGGAGGCGCTCGTCGAGGACGAGATGCCGCTGCCGGCCCACGGCCCCTACCAGGTGCGGCTGCAGATGCGCCGGAACAGCTCGGGCGTGCTGGTGGAGGCGTTCCTCAACAACGAGCGCTACGCCCGCAAGCTGCTGGTGGGCCTGGAGGACCGCGTGGGCAAGGTGGCCCTGGGCTGCCGCAACCTGTCCTGCTCGTTCGATGACTTGAAGGTCCGGGGGCACCTGATGCCCCGGCCCGTCCGCCGCGTCGCCGCCAGCCCCGAGTAGCCCGCACGGCAGGCGAAGGCTTGCGCGGACGCCGCTCCATCCCCACCTTGCTCTCGGCATGTTCCGCCTCGCGGGCGTCCGTGCCGAGCCTTCAGGGGGACGGGGATGGAGCTGTGGCGCATGGCACTGACGCCGGTCTACGCGGCGTGCCTGTTGGGACTGTTGGTGGTGGCCTTCGCCTACGGGCGCAAGGACGTGACGTCCCGTCCCTACCGCGTGCCTCTGTTGTGGTTCGGACTTCTGGCGGGGGTGTCGCTCGTCGTGCTGCGGCACGTCCAGGGGACCGGAGCGGTGTTGGCCTCGGAGACGGCCGTGAAGGCCATGGGCTCTGTCCTGCTGATGCTGGCCGCGGGGTTGGCGCTGCGGGGCGCCTGGGCCCGGACCCGGGCCAACGTGCTGCGGGGTTCGGCGCCGGTGCCGCTGGATGAAGCGGTGGAGGCCCTGCGTGCCGGTGCATCCCCGGGCTGGGGCGTCTACCACGGCGTCCTGGACGCGGAGTCGACGTTGACGTCGCCCGGTGGCGTGCCGTGTGTCTTCTTCGACGCGGAGGTGCGCGAGGTGGCGGCGGACGGCCGGCGCGGGCCGCTGTTGTCGCGTGAGCGCGCGTATGCGCCGGTACTGGCGCTGCGTGGCCAGCGCCTCCATGCTTCGGTGTCCTTTTCGCCCGCGTCGCTGATGGCTCCGGTGGAGGTGCGCCGGTGCAAGGCCCTGCCAGGCACGGTGCCCGCGTCCTGGTATCAGACGGCGCACCCGGAGGCCCTGTCCTGGGAGCGCGTGGGCGCGGTGGGCGAATCCTGCCTCGTGGTGGGTGAACTCCGGAGGGGCCCTGTCGAGGGCAGCTACGCCCTGGTCGGTCGGGAGGGCGGCCCCGCGATGTTGGTGCTGGGACCCCAGGCTCCGGCCACCTGTGGGACGCTGGCGCGCCGGGCCTGGCGGCACTTCGCGGCGGCCGGGGTGCTGTCCATGGCCGCGGCCGTCGTCCTGTCAGGGGCGCTGTGAGACGCGCGGCGGGGGCCGTACCGCCGCGCCAGAAACGTGATGCGCCGCCAGGCCTCGCGGTCCGGGCACTGACGCCCGGGCCGCTCGGGACTCGCTCAGGCGGCTCCGGTGCTTCGCGCGGTGGAGAACACGAGCTGTTCCTCGCTGTCCGCCACCCGCACGGTGAGGGTCCGCTCCACGCCGGCGAGGCCCAGCGGCGTGGACTGCGCCAGGTCCGAGAGCAGGGAGCCCGCAGCGCGCAGGTGGAAGCCGGTGGTCCACATGCCCTCCAGCTCGCCGAACACGGTGCGCAGCTCGTCCGGGGCCTTGCGTTCGTCGATGGCGCGGCGCAGGCGCACCATGCCGCTCACGAAGTTCCTGCACCGCATGAGCGTGTTGGGGTTCTTGGAGATGACCTCCGCGAAGCTGAAGTTGCCGCCACCCGGGCGCCACTCGCTTTCGATGAGCTGCAGGTCCTTGCCAAGGTCGCGCACCGTGGGGTCCTTCTGGAAGTACCACTTGGCGATCTGCGCGGCGCGGCTGGGTGACAAGTCATTCAGCATGAGGCTGCCTTGCTCCTGCACCTCGCGGAGGTAGGCCTCCCAGATGGGGGCGTAGACCGCGCGCCGGAACTCGGCGGAGGCGCGGGGAAGCTGCTCGCTCCAGGGCAGCGCGCGGGCCAGGGCGCGTGAGAAGCGGGACAGCTCGAGCGTCTGGATGCGGGGCACCAGGGCGCGGAACGAGTCATCCGCCATCTTCAGCTCGAGCCGCGTTTCGATGGGGTGCTTGCCCATGTCCTCCTGCATGGTGCTGATGACGGTGGCCGCGTCCTTCGCGTCCAGCACGCCCCAGACGACGGCGTCATCCACCGCCTGCTGCAGGTCCTTGCGCGACAGCTTCTTCTGCCGTCCCCACAGCATCAGGTGCAGGCCGTAGCCGAAGTCGGAGGCCACGGGGGTGGGAGAGAAGCGCGTCATGTCCGCCTTCAGGTCCACCACCCACTGGCCGCGGGTGCCCAGCAGCTTGTCCTCGTAGCCCCGGCGTCCGAGGAACGCCATGCGCCGGGCGCCCTGGAAGTTCTCCTGCGTCACCCAGGACTGCTTGCTGACGTTCTTCGCCTTGAGCAGCTCGAACGAGCCCAGCCCCAGTGAGAAGCCGATGGCCTGCTGGCGCGTGAGCGTGGTGGCGTGCAGGTAGTTGCGCAGCTCGAACTCGCTCTGCTGGGCGGGGAGGCTCTTCATCCACTTCAGCAGCTCCACCAGGTTGCCCTTGAGCAGGGACTCGTGGAAGCGCATCGCGGTGACGTCCTCCACGACGACCTCCAGCAGCGTGGAGGTCTCCGACAGGCGCAGGTATTCGTACTCGAAGCCCTCGGCGACCTGCGTGCGGACGGCGTTCTCCAGCGACTCTGCGACGCGGGCCTTGAAGTCGGCCCAGGCCTGCGGAAGGTTGGCCGGGTCCGCAAGCTGCGGGTCGATGCCAAGGCGCTCCAGCACCAGGCCCAGCACCTTCTTCTGATTGTCGTCCAGCTTCGCCTTGCTGGCCTTGTCCACCAGGCCGTCCATGATTTCCACCGCGGTGGTGCCCTTCTTGACGAGGTCGCGAAGGACGGGCCCCAGCAGCGCTTCCAGCAACTGGCCCAGTTGGGCCTTCACCGTCGCCGGGTCCAGCAGCTCCACGGTGATGCCCAGGCCGGCGGAGAGCGCCTGCTCATGGGACTTCACCTTGCGCACGGCGACCTGGATGCGGCCGGCACGGGGACGGGAGAAGCTGAGCTGGTAGTCGTCGGTGAGGGACACCCGGGCGGACAGGCCCGCCTTGGCGCTGGTCTTCAACGCGAGCAGCTCGTTGCCGCGCAGGAAGCCCAGGCGGTTGAGGTTGGTGGGGAAGATGTCCGCCCAGTTGAGCTCCAGCCGTGTGTGGAGCGCGCCGCGGACCTGCCACGCCACCGCGTCCCCCGTGGTCAGCTTGGCCAGGTCGGTGGCCTGCATCAGCCGCAGCTCGGACAGGTCGGAGCGCACGGCCTCACGCATGTTCTGGCCCAGCGGATGCGCGCGGTAGTCGCTGAGCGTGACGGACAGCTCCGTCTGGTTCTCGGAGGCGAGGAAGGACAGGCTGGCGCTCACGGCGGCCTTCACGCGCGCGGACACCTGGTAGCGCATCCACCCGATGTCACTGCCCAGCAGCAGTTGGGGCCGGGGCCCTGGCTCGGCGCTCTCCGGGCTCGGCTCGCCGATGATGCCGTTTTCGTCCACGTCGCCCAGCGAGTTGAAGTTCCGGATGGACGCTTCGCCGGTGGCTTCGAAGGAGAGGGTGAAGCCGTGCATGGCGAGCTTGGGCGGAAGGATTTTCTCTTCCGTGAAGGTCCCCTGGGCCAGCGGCACCTTGATGTCCTGGTCCTGCAGCTTCACGTCGGGCACCTTGCCCGCCACGACGTCGGGAAGCTTCTCCAGCAGCTTGTTGACCACTTTCATGCGCGTCCCCCTGGGCTGAAGCCTCCTGCACGTGGGCCGGAGGTCTCTTCGTCGTACGCCGTTGCCCAGCTCGGAACAAGGCGGATACCAGAAAAGACCGGTGGTCAGCGGACAGATGCCCTGGAGGGTGGGGTGGGAGCCGCCCCCGCGCGGTGCGTCAGGGCTCGTCGCCCAATCCGTACTCCTTGAGTTTCCGCGCGAGCGTGTTGCGGCCAATCGCCAGCACGCGGGCCGCGGCGGTGCGGTTGCCCTTCACGGCGTCCAGCACGCGCAGGATGTGGCGGCGTTCGACCTCCGCCAGTGGCAGCAGGCCCGCATCCAGGGGCGCAGGCGCAGTCGGCGCGTTGACACCCTGAGCGGCTGCGGGAGGCGGCAGGGCGGCCCGGTCCACATCGGGCAGGGGCAGGTGCTCTTCGAGAATCTCCCCTTCACAGAGCACCACGGCGCTCTCGATACAGTTCTCCAGCTCCCGCACGTTTCCGGGCCAGCGGTAGCGCTTGAGGCGCTCCACCGCGGCGGCGCTGAGGCGGGGCGGCGTCAGCCGGTGCCTCCGGGCGACGGCGGCGACGAAGTGGCGGGCGAGCCGCTCGATGTCCTCCGCGCCGCGCTCCCGCAGCGGCGGCAGCACCACCTCGACCACCTTGATGCGGTAGTAGAGGTCCTCGCGGAAGCGGCCCTCGGCCACCATGCGGGCCAGGTCCCGATGGGTGGCCGCGACGATGCGCACGTCCACCTTCACGGCCTGGGTGCCTCCCACGCGCTCGAACTCGCGATCCTGGATGACCCGCAGCAACTTGCCCTGCACCGGCAGGGGCAGCTCGCCAATCTCGTCGATGAACACCGTGCCGCCGCTGGCCGCCTCGAACTTGCCGGGCACGCGGTGGTCCGCGCCGGTGAAGGCGCCGCGTTCGTGGCCGAAGAGCTCGTTCTCGATGAGCGTGGCGGGCAGCGCCGCGCAGTCCACCTTGATGAAGGGCTGGTCCCTGCGGGGACCATTCACGTGGACGGCACGGGCGAACAGCTCCTTGCCGCTGCCACTCTCGCCGCGCAGCAGCACCGTCGCATCGGTGGGCGCGGCCTTGCGCACCAGTCGGTAGATGGCCTGGAGCTGCGGGGACTCGCCGATGATGCGGTTGAAGAAGTAGCCCACCGGTACCTGGGGCTGCTCCTTCGCGCGCTGGAGCTCTTGATAGAGGCTGGTGCTCTGGAGGGCGGTGCTCACCTGCGAGGCGATGGCGGTGAGCCGCTGCGTGTCCTCGTCGGTGAAGCGGTCCTCGCCGCGGCGGTTGAGGACCTGGAGCACGCCGTAGAGGGCGCCGTCCCCGTCGCGCAGTGGCACGGCGAGCAGGCTGGTGGTGCGGTAGCCCGTCATCCGGTCGATGTCCGCGAAGAAGCGCTGCTCGCCGCGCGGGTCCGGCACGTTGATGGCGTGCCCCGCCTTGGCGACGGTGCCGGCGACGCCCTGGCCCAGCTTGACGCGAATCTGGGACACCTCGGGCAGGTGCGCGGCGCGGCTGAACAGCTCGCGGCGGGCCGGGTCCAGCAGCCAGAGCGTGCCGCGGTCCGCTTGCAGGGTGATGGCGATGCGGTCCATCAGCGTCTGGAGGAACGCGTCGAGGTCCACCTCCCTGCCGACGAGTCCTCCGAAGGGGAGGAGGACCTGGGAGACGTCCGAGGGGGCTTGGGGCATGGCGGGCAACGGCGGCAGGACGAAGGCGGAGGCCGCACCATAACATCCAGAGGGCATGGGACTGCCCCCTCTCAGGCCGCGCGGCCCAGCACCAGCCGCTGGCCTTCGCGTGCGGGCTCGCACACGGGGAAGAGGGCGCGGGCCTGCTCCGCCATGTCCTCGAGCATGTCGTCGCCGTGCGCCGGGTCATGGTGGAACAGGCACAGCCGGCGCGCCCCCACCAGCCCGGCCACGCCCGCGGCATCCATCATGGTGGAGTGGCCCCAGCCCTTCTTCGCCACGCCCTTGCGGCCCTCGTATTCGTCCGGCGTGTACTGCGCATCCAGGCACAGGACGTCCGCGCCCTCGAAGAGGCGGCCCACCTCCGGCGCGAGCTCCTGCACCCGCACCTCCACGTCCGTGGCGTAGACGAACGAGTGGCCATCCGCCTCCAGGCGGTACGCCAGGCACCCCTGCGGGTGCGGCACGTCGATGGGCGTGACGCGGAAGGGGCCCACCTCCACGGGTCGGGCATGCAACGCCGAGCGGAAGTCCATCCGCGAGCGCATGGTGCTCAGCGGCACCGGAAAATGAGGCGGCTGCATCTGCGCGGCCAACTCGGACTGGAGCGCCTGGGCCCCATTCGCGCCCGGACCGTAGAGCGTCAGCTCGGACGTGGGCAGCCAGGCCGGCGTGAAGAAGGGGAAGCCCTGCACGTGGTCCCAATGCAGATGCGAGAAGAAGAGCGTGGCCTCCTGGGGCGCGCCCTCGCGCATCATGATTTCGCCCAGTGCGCGGATGCCCGTCCCCGCATCCAGGATGAGGCGGTGGCCCTGGCTGGTCACCTCCACGCAGGCCGTGTTGCCACCAATGCGCGAGCCCGACACCGCGATGCTCCCCCGAACGCCATGAAACCGGACTTCCATCGTAAGTCTCCTTGAATGGGGGGCCTCCGCCTGGGACGCCCTCATGCCCGGAGCCTCAGAGCACGGGGTGTGCCATTCCCAAATGCCCGGAATCAGGAGCGCGGGCCTCGGGCTCGTCCACCGGTGCTCCAGAATGGATCGCGCTCGCCTGGTGCGGGCGATCCAAAGCGGTGCAGGTCGCCCGCAGGACGGGGCGGCGGGCACGTCTTCCAACGTCCCACGGCAGTCCTGTCTTCAGATCTCTCCCGATGCGGGAAGGCGTCCAGGAGGTTGCACCCGGCATCGAGCGGGGCTGTGTGTTTCAAGTCTTGTCGGAGCCTCGGACACAACCGTCTGGGTTCTGGGAATGCGCCGGCTTCCGTTCACTCCAGAGTGATTCAATGGCTCTCGAGTGCAGGTTTAGCAATCCTCGGGCCGTAACCACGCCGTTGAAGGCAGTCACGCTCTCGTCACGCTTGGGGTGTTTCCAGCTTCAACGGTGTTTATCCTTCAGGGCGGTTTGCTTGACACGCTGCCTCATGGAAGCGTATGCAAAACAATGAAAACGGTGTCGTTGCCGAGCCTTAGGGCCTCCAGAACGCCATCCTCGCGGACCCAGGCAGCCGGAATTTGAGACGGGGCTGTCAGCGGTTTGAACGCAAGGATGCGGCGGGGGTTGTGGCGGCAGCCCGACCAGAATTCGGTTGGTGTGCCAGTTATTGCCAGATTCTGAGAAATAGCAGGCTGGGGGGAAGTTGCAATGCCTGGGCCGCGGTGTGCTGAGAACGATTGGGTTGCATTGCTCGTCCGCGTCAATCACGAGAAAGTGGCTGCCGCTCAGTTGGGGAAACACGGCTACGAGTTCTTCCTGCCGACGTACACGCCTCCCAAGTCCTCGGGTGTGAAGGCGAAGCTTCCGCTCTTCCCCGGGTACCTTTTCTGTCGTTACCAGCCGCTCAATCCGTACCGCATCGTCCGGGCGCCCGGGGTCATCCGGCTGCTCGGAGGTGACGCGGGGCCGGAAGCCGTGCCCGCACAGGAATTGGAGGCCATCCGCCGGGTCGCGGATTCGGGTGTCTCTTCCAATCCCTGTGACTATCTGCGGGTGGGGCAGCGCGTGCGCATCATCGAAGGGCCCCTGACAGGTCTGGAAGGAAGTCTGGTGACGAGCAAGAGCCAACTCCGGTTCATTGTCTCCGTGGGGCTGCTACAGCGCTCGGTGTCCGTGGAGGTGAGCGCCGAGCAACTGGAACCGATCACCGACTGATTCCGCGGACATCCCCTTCCATTCCTTCATCACCCCGACCCGCAGCAAGGCTTCAGGGACCGTGAGTCGTTCCATGGACAAGAGAATTATTTTCGACATCGTCACCAGCAGTGTTCGGGAGGTGGTACCCGAACTCGAATCACATCCGTTCGAGCCGGAGGATGACCTGGTCGGACTGGGCGCGAACTCGCTCGACCGCGCCGAAATCGTCAACCTCACGCTGGAGAAGCTGGCGCTCAACATCCCCCGGGTCGAGCTGATTGACGCGAAGACCATTGGCGGGCTGGTGGACGTCCTTCACGCGAGGCTGTGAGGCGAAGCCATGGGGCCGGTCGGGATTGAAGCCATGAATGCCTACTGTGGCATCGCCAGGTTGGATGTGTTGCAGCTGGCGACCCACCGTGGCCTGGACACCTCCCGCTTCGCGAACCTGCTCATGGAGGAGAAGACCGTCCCGCTCCCCTATGAGGACCCTGTCACCTACGGCGTGAATGCCGCCCGGCCCATCCTGGACCAGTTGACCGCGGCGGAACGGGACAGCATCGAGCTGCTGGTGGCTTGCACGGAGTCCTCGTTCGACTTCGGCAAGGCCATGAGCACCTACCTGCACCAGCACCTGGGGCTGAGCCGCAACTGCCGGCTCATCGAGCTCAAGAGCGCCTGCTACTCCGGGGTCGCCGGGCTGCAGATGGCCGTCAACTTCATCCTGTCCGGCGTGTCGCCGGGGGCCAAGGCCCTGGTGGTGGCCTCCGACCTGTCGCGCTTCTCCATCGCCGAAGGGGGAGATGCCTCCACGGAGGACTGGTCCTTCGCGGAGCCGAGCTCGGGTGCGGGCGCGGTGGCCATGCTGGTGAGCGACACGCCCCGGGTGTTCCGCGTCGACGTGGGGGCGAACGGCTACTACGGCTACGAGGTGATGGATACCTGCCGCCCGGTGGCGGACAGCGAAGCGGGAGACGCGGACCTGTCGCTCCTCTCGTACCTGGACTGCTGTGAGAACGCCTTCCGGGAGTACACCCGCCGCGTCCCCGCGGCGAACTACGCGGAGAGCTTCGGCTACCTCGCCTTCCACACGCCGTTTGGCGGCATGGTGAAGGGCGCCCACCGCACGATGATGCGCAAGTTCTCCGGCAAGAACCGCGGGGACATCGAAGCGGACTTCCAGCGGCGAGTGGCCCCCGGGCTGACCTACTGCCAGCGCGTGGGGAACATCATGGGCGCGACGATGGCGCTCTCGCTCCTCGGGACCATCGACCACGGCGACTTCGCCACCGCGAAGCGGATTGGCTGCTTCTCGTATGGCTCGGGGTGCAGCTCGGAGTTCTTCAGCGGCGTGGTGACGGAGGAAGGGCAGCAGCGGCAGCGCGCCCTGGGGCTGGGAGAAGCGCTGGGGCGCCGGCAGCAGCTCTCCATGCCGGATTACGACGCGCTGCTGAAGGGGAACGGCCTGGTGCGCTTCGGGACCCGGAACGCCGAGCTGGATTTCGGTGTCGTCGGCAGCATCCGGCCGGGCGGGTGGGGCAGGCCCTTGCTCTTCTTGTCGGCGATTCGTGACTTCCATCGCGACTACCAATGGATTTCCTAGCCTCGGGGCTTCGAGCAAAGCCATGTCCAGCGTAGCGACGGCCGTCCCCCTGACGGCCCGTGACAGCGCGGTGAGCCGCCGGCTGCGAATCACCCCCAGCATGTGCGGCCAGACGTCCTTGTTCGCCGGGCAGATTGGCGACTGGGCATGGGACACCGTCAGCCGCCTGTGTGGCACGGACGTGCTGACCGCGACCAACGCCTCAGGCGCGCCCACCTACCTGGCCTTCTATTACTTCCGCATCCGGGGCACGCCCGCGCTGCATCCCGGCGCGCTGCGCTTCGGCGACACGCTGGACGTCACGTCGAAGGCGTACAACTTCGGCAGCGAATCCGTCCTGACGGTGCACCGCATCTGCAAGACGGCGGAGGGCGGCGCTCCGGAGGCGGATGCCTTCGGCCATGAAGAGCTGTACGAGCAGCCCCAGCCAGGCCGCATCTACGCGGAGACCTTCAACCGGTGGATCACGCGCTCGGACGGCAAGTCGAACGAGAGCCTGATCAAGTCCTCGCCCGTGGGGTTCCAGTACGCACACCTGCCGCTCTTGCCGGACGAATACTCGCCGCGGCGGGCCTATGGGGACGCGCGGGCGCGGGGCACCTTTCACGATGTGGACTCCGCGGAGTACCGGCTGACCGTGGACCGCTTCCCGCTGCGCTACGCGGTGGACGTCATCCGGGACGTCAATGGGGTGGGGCTCATCTACTTCGCGTCGTATTTCTCGATGGTGGACTGGGCCATCTGGCAGCTGGCGAGGCACCAGGGACGCAGCGAGCAGGCCTTCCTGTCGCGCGTGGTGCTGGACCAGCAACTGTGCTTCCTCGGCAACGCGGCGCTGGACACCACCTTCGACATCGACGTGCAGCACTGGGAGCGGGTGGGCGGCGGGGAAGAGCTGTTCAACGTGAAGATGCGCGAGGGCGCGCAGGGCCGGGACATCGCCGTGGCGACGGTCAAGGTGCGCTTCGACGCCGCTTCGGAAGGAGGCCGCCGTGGGTGAGCCGATGACAGACGAACAAATCCGCGGAGTCGTGCACCAGTCCATCGTGCGCGTCCTGCCCCGCGTGCGCTCCAACGAGATTGCGGGCCACTTGAACCTCCGCGAGCTGGGCGCGGACTCCGTGGACCGGGTCGAGATTCTCACGTCCATCCTGGACAGCCTGCGGCTGCAGAAGACGCCACTGGCGAAGTTCGCCGACATCCGCAACATCGACGCGCTGGTGGCGTTCCTGGCCGGTGAGGTCGCGGGTGGCTGAGCGGGTTCCCGGCGGAGTCGGCATCGAGGCCATCAACGCCTACGGCGGCGCCGCCTCCATTCCGGTGTTGGACTTGTTCCGGGGCCGGCGGCTGGACCCCGAGCGATTCTCCAACCTGATGATGCAGGAGCGCGGCGTCGCGCTGCCGTTCGAGGACCCCGTCACCAACGCGGTCAATGCGGCGCGGCCCATCCTGGACGCGATGTCGCCCGAGGCCCGGGAGCGCATCGAGCTCCTGGTCACCTCGAGCGAGTCCGGCGTGGACTTCAGCAAGTCCATCTCCTCGTATGCGCACGAGCACCTGGGGCTGAGCCGCCACTGCCGGTTCCTGGAGGTGAAGCAGGCGTGTTACGCCGCCACCGGAGCGCTCCAGCTAGCGCTGGGCTACATCGCGTCGGGCGTGTCACCGGGGGCCAAGGCCCTGGTGATTGCCACGGACGTGACGCTGGTGGACGAGAGCGGTCTGTACTCCGAGCCGGCGATGGGCACCGGCGGCGTCGCCGTGCTGCTGGGCGACGAGCCGCGCGTGATGAAGATGGACCTGGGAGCGTTCGGCAACTACAGCTACGACGTCTTCGACACCGCGCGGCCCTCGCCGGAGATTGATATCGGCGACGTGGACCGGTCGCTCTTCACGTACCTGGACTGCCTCAAGCACAGCTTCGCCGCGTATGGCCGCCGGGTGGACGGTGTCGACTTCGTGTCGACGTTCGACTACCTGGCGATGCACACGCCGTTCGCCGGACTGGTGAAGGCCGGGCACCGCAAGATGATGCGCGAGCTCACCCCGTGCGACGTGGACGAAATCGAAGCGGACTTCGGCCGGCGCGTGAAGCCGTCACTGCAGTACCCGAGTCTGGTCGGGAACCTGTGCTCCGGCTCCGTGTACCTGAGCCTGTGCAGCATCATCGACACCATCAAGCCCGAGCGGTCCGCTCGGGTGGGAATGTTCTCCTATGGGTCGGGTTGCTCGTCGGAGTTCTTCAGCGGCGTCATCGGCCCGGAGTCCGTGTCCGCGCTAGCTGGGTTGGACATCGGTGGCCACCTCCGGGGGCGCCGCCAGCTCACGTTCGACCAATATGTCGAATTGCTGAAAGAGAACCTTCGCTGTCTGGTTCCAACGAAGAACCGGGACGTGGACGTGGAGCGCTACCTCCCGCTGGTGACGCGGACGGCGAGCCGCCCGCGCATGCTCGCCTTGCGAAGGGTCGTGGACTATCATCGTCAGTACGAGTGGGTGTAGCTCATACGCCACCTCCAATTCCGACGAATGAACACTCCTTCCTTGACGAACTGGCCTGCCCGCCTGGGCTATCTCCTTGCCGTTGGCGGCGCATGGTTCGCGGCCGATCAAGTCACCAAACAGATGGCGCGCGACGGGGCGAAAAGGCCCGTCGCGGTCTTCGATAGCTGGTGGCACTTCCACTACGTGGAGAACCGAGCGGGTGCGTTCGGTCTGTTCTCCAGCTTCGGCGAAGAGTGGCGCATGCCTTTCTTCTACGTCGTGGGCGCCATCTGCATCGTGTTGCTGATTGGCTACTACTTCTACACGCCGCCGACGATGAAGCTCCAGCGCTGGTCGCTGGCGACGATGATTGGCGGCGCGTTGGGCAACTACGTGGACCGGGTGCGCCTGCGCTACGTGGTGGATTTCGTGTCATGGCACGTGGGGGACCGCTTCTATTGGCCCTCCTTCAACATCGCGGACACAGCGGTAGTCGTAGGGGCCGCCCTGATGATCCTGGAGTCGTTCCGCGAGCCGCGTCAGCAGTTGTCTCCCGGATAGGCCCCGCCATGGGTGTGCGGTCGGCCGCCGGGCCAAGGACTGGAGTTCATGGGGACCTCAGAGCCAGTTGAGCCGGACCACGCCTTGTCAAAACCACCGCCTGTCGCGCCCGTCGGCGCCCAGGCACTGCCTCGCGGTCCGGCAATGCCCGGCATCGCGCAGTTGATGATGTTGTTCCTGCGGCCCACGGAGTTCCTGGACCGCTGCGCCGCCCGGTACGGTGACACCTTCACCCTCAAGATTCCGGGGACGCCGCCGTTCATCCAGACCAGCGATCCCGCCTTGATCGAGGTCATCTTCAAGGGTGACCCGGACCTCTTCCTCGGAGGGAAGGCGAACAACGGGTTGAAGCCGGTGGTGGGTGAGAACTCGCTGCTGGTGTTGGACGGGAAGCGGCACCGGCGTGATCGCAAGCTCATCATGCCCACCTTCCTGGGTGAACGGATGCATGCGTATGGCTCGGTCATCCGGGACATCGTCAATGCGGCGCTTGACCGGTGGCCCGTCGGGAAGCCGTTCGCGGTCCATGAAGAGACGCAGCAGATCATGCTGGAGGTGATTCTCCGGGTGATTTTCGGCCTGGAGGACGCCCGGACCATTGCCCAGTTCCGGCACCACGTGCACCAGGTGCTCAAGCTGGCCCTGTTCCTGTTCCCGAACGGGGAGGGCAAGCCCGCCGCCGAGGGCTTCGCGCGGGCCGTGGGCAAGGCGTTTCCCTCCCTGGACGTGTTCGCGTCGCTGAAGGCGATTGACGACATCATCTACCAGGAGATTCAGGACCGCCGGAGCCAGGACATCAGCGGGCGGCAGGACGTGCTCTCGCTGATGATGCAGTCGCACTACGACGACGGCTCCGTGATGACGCCCCAGGAGCTGCGCGACGAGCTGATGACGCTGCTGATGGCGGGCCACGAGACGAGCGCGACCATCGCCGCGTGGTGCGTCTACCACCTCTGCCGTCACCCGGATGCGATGGGCAAGCTGCGTGAGGAGATCGCGGCCCACACGGTGGACGGCGTGCTGCCGCTGGCGAAGATCAACGAGCTGAAGTTCCTGGATGCCGTGGTCAAGGAGACGATGCGCATCACGCCCGTCTTCAGCCTGGTGGCTCGCGTGCTCAAGGAGCCACAGACCATTGGCGGAACGACGTACCCGGCGAACGTGGTGCTGTCGCCCAACATCTACGGCACGCACCATCGCGCGGACCTGTGGGGAGACCCGAAGGTCTTTCGGCCAGAGCGTTTCCTGGAGGAGCGGGTGAATCCGTTCCACTACTTCCCCTTCGGAGGGGGCATCCGGAAGTGCATCGGGACGAGCTTCGCCTACTACGAGATGAAGATCTTCGTCTCGGAGACGGTGCGCCGCATGCGCTTCGATACCAGGCCCGGCTACCACGCGAAGGTGGTGCGCCGGAGCAACACGCTGGCGCCGTCTCAGGGCGTGCCCATCATCGTCGAGTCGCGGCTGCCGAGCTGAACCGCTTGGCCCCACCATCTCCAGCGCGGTGAACATCATGGTCGATTCAGTGTCGAAACAGGCACGGCGGAAGGTGTTTCTTTTTTCCGGCCAGGGCACCCAGTCGTACTTCATGGCCAAGGAGCTGTTTGACACCCAGACGGGGTTCAAGCGGCAGCTGCTGGAGCTGGACGAGCAATTCAAGCAGCGGCTGGGGCACTCGATTCTCGAGCGAATCTATGACGCGCGCGCCGCGCGGTTGGATCCGCTCGACGATGTCCTGGTGTCCTTTCCCGCCATCTTCATGATTGAGCATGCGCTGGCGCGGCTGCTCATCGACCGGGGTATCCAGCCGGACGCTGTCGTGGGCGCCAGCATGGGCGAGGTGGCGGCGGCGGCGATTGCGGGCGCAATCTCAGTGGACGCGGCCGTGGCCCTGGTGGCGGCGCAGGCCCAGCTCTTTGCCCGTACGGCGCCGCGGGGCGGCATGCTCGCGGTGCTTCACGAACTGGAAGCCTGCCGGGGCTTCACGTCCGTCGCGCGGGATGGCGAGGTTGCAGCCATCAACTACCCGTCGAACTTCGTCCTTGCGGCGGATGAGGCGGGCCTGGGACGGATTCAGCAGGAACTCTCCCAACGCTCGGTGGCGTTCCACCGGTTGCCGGTGCGCTACCCCTTTCATTCCTCGCACCTGGACCCGCTGAGGGAGGAGTACCGAAGCCGCGTCCGCGCGGATTCGCTGACGTGGCCGCGAATCCCCATGTACTCGTGCACCACCGCGAACCGGGTGCACGACCTGCGCAGCGACCACTTCTGGAACGTGGTCCGCGCGCCCATCCAGCTGTACGACACCGTCCTGCAACTGGAGGGGCAGGGCGGCTGCGACTTCATCGACGTCGGCCCCGCCGCGTCCTTCGCGACCATCATCAAGCGCATCCTCGCGCGGGACTCCACGTCACGGCTCTTCCCGTTGCTCAGCCCCTTCTCCCGCATCGACCGGGAGCTCGATGGGGTGACGCGGAGCTGCGCGATGACGGAGGCGCCCGCACCCAGGGCGCCTGCGCAGGTGCCGCCGCCGCCGAGCTCGCCCTGGGCGCTGCACACCCGAGGAGCGGCGAGCGCGCCGGTGAATGCCCGCAAGGCCGCGCTCTTCCCGGGGCAGGGCTCGCAGGAGCGCGGCATGGGGGCCGCGCTCTTCGACGAGTTCCCGGACCTGACGGACATCGCCGACGCCATCCTGGGGTATTCCATCAAGCGTCTCTGTTTGGAGGACCCAGGCAAGGAGCTGGCGCAGACGCAGTTCACCCAGCCGGCGTTGTACGTGGTGAACGCGCTCAGCTACCTGAAGCGGCTGCGTGAAGGAGCGGAGCAGCCGGCCTTCGTCGCGGGCCACAGCCTGGGCGAGTACAACGCGCTGCTGGTCGCGGGGGCCTTCGACTTCGAGACGGGACTGCGGCTGGTGAAGCGGCGGGGCGAACTCATGAGCGGCGCGTCCGGAGGGACCATGGCCGCGGTGGTGGGCTGTGATGCCGTGGCCGTGGAACAGGTCCTTCGAGACCGTCAGCTGACCAGTCTGGATATCGCCAACATCAACTCGCCCGACCAGATTGTGGTCTCCGGACCGGCGCAGGACATCGAGCGGGCACGGCAGTGTTTCGTGGACCGTGGCGCGCGGTACGTTCCGCTCAACGTGCGAGCGCCGTTTCACTCGCGCTACATGCAGCCGGCCGCCAGCGAGTTCGAGCGCTTCCTGTCTCAGTTCCAGTACGCGCCGCTCCGGTGCGTGGTCATCTCCAACGTCACGGGCCGACCTTACGCTCATGACAACGTGGTGCAGGGGCTGGCTCTGCAACTGCGCAGCCCGGTGCAGTGGACGGCCACCGTCCGCTACCTCCTGGAACAGGGCGTGGAGGACTTCGAGGAGCTGGGCCCCGGCCGCGTGCTGACCCGCCTCATCACCGCGAACAAGCGGGGCGCCCCCGCACCGGCCACCGCCGCGCCCGCGAAGTGGGCGAATGCCTGAGCCCTCCGGAGCGTCGTTGAAATCCTCGGCCGGTGGGCCGTCCGGCTGCTGAGACCACTGAATGTCCACCTCACCTGTGCAGGAGCTGGTTGTCTCGGGGTTCGGGGTCACCTCCGCCATTGGCCAGGGGGCCGCGTCCTTCACCTCGGCGCTGCTGGAGGGCGCGGCACGGTTCCGGGTGATGGAGCGGCCGGGCCGTCAGCATCAGGCCAACGGGCAGACGACGGCCCACCTGGGGGCGGAAATCGCCTCGCTGGCCGTGCCCGAAGGCGTCACCCCACAACTGTGGCGCTCGGCCACGTTTTCGGGGCAGGCCGCACTGGTGACCGTCCACGAGGCCTGGAACGCGGCGCGCCTCCAGGCCGTCCCCGGACACCGGATTGGATTGGTGGTGGGGGGCACCAACGTGCAGCAGCGCGACCTGGTGCTGATGCAAGACGCCTATCGCGAGCGGGTGCCCTTTCTGCGGGCGGCCTACGGGTCGACCTTCATGGACACCGACCTCGTGGGCCTCTGCACGCAGCAGTTCGCCATCCACGGGATGTCCTTCACGGTGGGAGGCGCATCGGCCAGTGGCCTGCTGGCGGTCATCCAGGCCGCGGAGGCGGTGCTCTCAAGAAGGGTGGACGTTTGCATCGCCGTGGGGGCGCTGATGGACGTCTCCTACTGGGAATGCCAGGGCCTGCGGGCCATGGGCGCGATGGGCACCGACCGGTTCGCGCGGGAGCCGGAGCGTGCCTGCCGGCCCTTCGACCGGGAGAGTGATGGCTTCATCTTTGGAGAGGCGTGCGGCGCCGTGGTGGTTGAGTCTGCGGAGCACGCTCGGCGACGCGGGGTGACTCCTCGCGGCATCCTGTCGGGCTGGGCCATGCAGTTGGACGCGAGCCGCGGCCCGTTGTCGTCCATCGAAGGGGAGTCGCAGGTGATTGGGGCTGCGCTGCGGCACGCGGACCTCGCGCCGGAGCGGGTGGACTACGTGAATCCTCACGGCAGCGGTTCGCGTCAGGGGGATGCCATCGAGCTGGGGGCCTTGAAGGCGTGCGGCCTGACGCACGCCCGGGTCAACACCACGAAGTCCATCACCGGGCATGGCCTGTCCTCGGCGGGTGCCGTGGGGCTCATCGCCACGCTGGTCCAGTTGGAGCAGGGCCGGCTGCACCCGTCCTTGAACCTGGTGGACCCGATTGATTCATCGTTCCGCTGGGTGGGGGCCACCGCGGAGGCCCAGTCCCTCCAGAACGCGCTGGTGCTCGCCTACGGCTTCGGCGGCATCAACACCGCTGTCGCCGTGCGCCGGAGCGCCACGGAGAGCTGACACGCCCATGCAAGCCGCTTCCCCTCCGCACCGCGACTACCAGACGCTCCGGGTCCGCTTCGAGGCGCAGACCTGTTTTCTCCAGCTCCACCGGCCGGATGCGGACAACACCATCAGCCGCACGCTGATTGACGAGTGCCAGCAGGTGCTCACGTTATGTGAGGAGCACGCCACCACGGTGGTGCTCGAAGGCCTGCCACACGTGTTCTGCATGGGCGCGGATTTTCGAGCCATCCACGACCGGGTCGACGACGGCCGCCGGGAGCAAGGCAACGCGGAGCAGCTGTACCGGCTGTGGCTGCAACTGGCGACAGGCCCCTACGTGACGGTCGCCCATGTGCAGGGCAAGGCCAACGCGGGCGGCCTGGGCTTCGTCGCCGCGTGCGACATCGTGCTGGCAAAGGCGGAGGTCCAGTTCAGTCTCTCCGAGCTGCTGTTCGGGCTGTTCCCCGCCTGCGTGATGCCGTTCCTCGCCCGGCGAATCGGCATCCAGCGGGCGCACTACCTGACGCTGATGACGCGGCCCATCGACGCGGCCCAGGCGCTGAGCTGGGGGTTGGCGGACGCGGTGGACGCCGATAGCGAGAAGCTGTTGCGGCTCCACTTGCGCAGGCTGCGGTGCCTGTCGAAGCCAGCGGTGACCCAGTACAAGAAGTACGCCTCCGAGCTGGGCGGCCAGCTGCTCGCGGCCATGCCCCGGGCCATCTCCGCCAATGAGGCGATGTTCTCCGACCGCGCCACGCTGGAAGCCATCCATCGCTACGTGGAGACAGGCCGACTCCCATGGGAATCATGACGGAAGGAACGCCAATGGCGCCGGTGGTCACGCTCCATGAGGTGGAGGAGGGGGTGGCGCAGATCACCCTGGTGGATCGCGAGAACAAGAACATGTTCAGCGAGCAGCTCGTGCGCGAGCTCATCACCGTGTTCGGCAAGGTGAATGGAAACGAGCGCTACCGCGCGGTGGTGCTCACCGGCTACGACACCTACTTCGCGCTCGGCGGGACCAAGGCCGGCCTGCTGTCCATCTGCGACGGCATCGGCTCCTTCAACGTCACCAACTTCTACAGCCTCGCGCTGGAGTGCGACATCCCGGTGATTTCCGCCATGCAGGGACATGGCGTAGGCGGCGGGTTCGCGATGGGGCTGTTCGCGGACTTCGTGGTCCTGAGCCGGGAGAGCGTCTACACGACGAACTTCATGCGCTACGGCTTCACGCCGGGGATGGGCGCCACGTACATCGTGCCGAAGCGGCTGGGGTACTCGCTCGGGCATGAGCTCCTGCTCAACGCCAGGAACTACCGCGGCGCCGACCTGGAGAAGCGGGGCGTGCCTTTTCCGGTGTTGCCGCGCAAGGAAGTCTTGCCCCACGCCTACGAGATTGCGAGGGACCTGGCCGCGAAACCTCGGCTGTCGCTCGTGACGCTCAAGCGGCACCTGGTTCGCGACATCCGCCGAGAGCTTCCGGACGTCATCGAGCGTGAGCTGGAGATGCACGGCATCACCTTCCATCACGACGACGTGAGGAGGCGCATCGAGCAGCTGTTCCTCTGAGGCGCGCCCCTATGTTGAACCTGATCAACAACCACGCACACGGTTATGTGGTCACGCCCGTGGTCCTGGCCTGCAACGACGCTGGCCTGTTCGAACTCCTGCGGCAGGGACCGAAGGACTTCGACCGGTTGGCGGAGGCATTGCGTGCCAACCGGGGACATCTGCGCGTCGCGATGAGGATGTTCGAATCGCTCGGCTGGGTTCGCCGCGACGCGGATGACGTGTACGCGGTGACGGCGGCGGCGGCCGCGCATCGGTCCTTCCCCCGCGAGGCGCAGTCGCTCTTCGCGCTGCCCATGGACCGGTACCTGCGCGGGGAGGACGGCCTGTCCCTGGCGCCGTGGTTCGAGCGCTCTCGGGCGTCGTGGGATACCGATGACACGCTGGTGCGCGAGCTGCTCGACGGCGCCATCATCACGCCGCTGATGCTCGCGCTGGAGCAGCGTGGGGGCCTCAAGGAGGCGAGGCGTCTGTCCGACCTGTGGTCCGGGGGGGATGGAAGGGACACGTGCGTCCCCGAGGCCGTCCAACACGAGCTGGCCGGGTTCTTCTCCGCGCAGAAGTGGACGCGTGAGGACGCCGTCGACGCGGAGCTCACGCCCAAGGGCGCCTTCATCTTCGAGCGGGCATTGCTCTTCGCCATCGTCGGCTCGTACCGGCCGATGCTGGCCAGCATGCCGCAGCTGCTCTTCGGTGACTGCGACCAGGTCTTCGGGCGGGACGAAGCGGGCCACGAACTGCACCTGGACCGAACCCTCAACGTGATTGGGAGCGGCCACCAGCACCGGAAGTACTTCGCGGAGCTGGAGAAGCTCATCATCACCGTCTTCGATGCCGAGAACCTGTCGGCACAGCCGCGCTACATCGCGGACATGGGGTGCGGTGACGGCACGCTCCTGAAGCGGGTGTATGAAACGGTGCTTCGGCACACGCGGCGGGGAAGGGCGCTCGACCGGTTTCCGCTCACGCTCATCGCCGCGGACTTCAACGAGAAGGCGCTCGAAGCCGCTGGGCGGACGCTGGCCGGGTTGGAGCACGTTGCCTTGCGCGCGGACGTGGCGCGGCCGGACCGTCTCATCGAGGACCTGCGGGCGCGCGGGCTAGCCGAGCCTGAGAATACGCTGCACATCCGCTCGTTTCTCGACCACGACCGTCCCTACCAGCCTCCCGCGGACAGGGCGGGGCTCCACGCCCGGATTCCGTTCGATTCGGTGTTCGTGGGCAAGGCGGGCCAGGAGGTGGTTCCGGCGGAGGTGTTCCACAGCCTGGTGGAGCACCTCGAGCGCTGGGCCGCCATCCTGCACCGGCATCCCCTGGTCATCCTGGAGGTTCACTGCCTGCCGGCGCCGGTGGTTCGCGGCAACCTCAGTCAGAGCGAGAGCCTCCACTTCGACGCCTACCACCGCTTCTCGCATCAGATGCTGGTGGAGGCGAACCACTTCCTGCTCGCGGCCGCGCAGGCGGGGCTGTTCGCCAGGGATGACGTCATCCGCCGTTTCCCGCGGACGCTGTCGTTCACCCGGATGACGCTCACGCAGTTCGAGAAGCGATCCTATCGCATCCGGTGGGCGCGACTCGGAGACCTGCCGGCACTGGAGCGGCTGGAGCGCGAGTGCTGGGACGCGGAGCTGCGCGCGCCGGACGCCGTGCTGAAAGCCCGCGTCGAGAAGTACCCTCAGGGCCAACTGGTGCTGGAGCTGGAGGGACAGGTCGTCGGGGCCATCTACTCCCAGCGCATCCGTGATGACGGCGTGCTCCAGGGCTCCACGGCTGAGACGGTCGACACGCTCCACACGGACACGGGGCCAGTGGTCCAGCTCCTGGGCGTCAACGTCTCGCCGAGCGCGCAGCATTCGCGGCTGGGAGACCGGCTGCTCGAGTTCATGCTGCAGTACTGCGCACTGTCGAATGACGTGGCATCGGTGGTGGGGGTGACTCGCTGCAAGGCGTATGGCCGCCACGCGCACCTGTCCCTCGAACAGTACGTCGCCGTGCGCGATGAGCACGGCTTGTCCGTGGACCCCGTGCTCCGCTTCCACCAGATTCACGGCGCAGAGCTGGGCGAATTGGTCGTGGGCTACCGGGTTCGCGATGCGGACAACCACGGCCATGGCGTGATGGTGCGCTATGACGTGCACAACCGTGTTCGCCGGGATGCCCCGGTCGAAGACGCCGAGAGCGCGAGTCCTGCTCCAGCGGTGACGGCCCGTGGCGTGGCGTCCACGGAGACCGAGTACTACCTGCGTCAGGTGGTCGCACGGATTGTCGAGTGCGACGCGGCGGCGGTCCGGCTGGACCTTCCGCTGATGGAACTGGGCGTCGACTCGGTGGGGCTGATGGAGCTCGCCGAGCACATCGGCCGGCGCTTCGAGCTGAAGCTGGAGGAGACCTTCTTCTTCGAGCACAACACCCTGGACCGGATTGGCGCGTTCCTCGCCGGCCGGAATCAGCCGGTGGTGGCGCAGCCCGTGTCCGCGCCCTTGCGTCCCGCGCCCGTGCCGGCTCCCTCGGGCGAGGTGAGTGACCAGGAGATTGCCATCGTGGGCGTGGCCTGCCGCCTGCCCGGCGGTGTCCAGACGCCGCAGCAACTGTGGGACACGCTGATTGCTCGTCAGTCCCTCGTCGGGACGCTCGAGGACATCCGCTGGCGCTGGTCCGGCCTGGGACATGCGGCCGCCTCGGGCCATGTCGCGCATGCCAGTGACGTGGACCGGTTCGACGCGGCCTTCTTCAACATCTCCCCGGCGGAAGCCGAGTTGATGGACCCGCAGCAGCGGCTGCTGCTCGAACTCAGCTGGCAGTGCATCGAGGACGCGGGGCACGATCCCTTGCGTCTGGCGGGAAGCGACACCGGCGTCTTCGTCGGCGCGAGTGGCTCCGACTATAAGACGCTCCAGGACAAGTACGGGCGGGACATCGCTCCGCAATACGCGGTGGCCACGTCCACGTCCGTCATCCCCAACCGCATCTCCTACTTCTTCGACTTCAGCGGTCCCAGCGTGCAGGTGGACACTGCGTGCTCCAGCTCGCTGGTGGCACTCGACCAGGCGCTGCGAGCACTGCGGAGCGGTGAGTGCGGTCAGGCCCTGGTCGGCGCCGTCAGCCTCATCTGCGAGCCGAGCAACACGGTCTGCTACCAGCGCGCAGGCATGCTGTCCGAGGACGGGCGGTGCAAGACGTTCGATGCGAGCGCCAACGGTTACGTCCGTGGGGAAGGGGCGGTGGTCTTCCTTCTCAAGCCGCTGAAGAAGGCCCTGGCGGACAAGGATCCGGTCTACGGCGTCGTGATGGGCTCGGCCGTCAACCATGGTGGACGGACCGCGGGGCTCACGGCGCCCAACCCGCAGAAGCAGGCGGAGTTGGTGTGCAAGGCGCTCCAGGCTGCGAACGTGGCGCCCGAGGAAGTCGGCTACATCGAAGCGCACGGCACGGGCACTTCGCTCGGCGACCCGGTGGAGACCAAGGGGCTGGTCACCGCTTTCGACCGCATGTCTCGGGCGAAGGGGACGCGTTCCACCGGGCGGTGTGCGGTGGGCTCGGTGAAGACGAACATCGGGCACCTCGAAGCGGCAGCGGGCGCGGCGGGCCTGCTCAAGGCGCTGCTGTGCCTGGGCCACAAGCGGATTCCCGCGAACCTCCACTTCGAACAGATGAACCCGCGGATTGGCTTCACGGGCACCCCGTTCTACGTGAGCCACGAGGAGCATCCCTGGGAGCTGTCGGAGGGACAGGCCCGTCGCGTGGCGGGCGTGAGCAGCTTCGGGTCGGGTGGCACGAACGCGCACGTCCTGGTGCGGGAGCACGTGGCGACAAGGCCCGTCAGCAATGGCGTGGGGGCTGGGGGGCGGTATCTCGTCCTGTTGTCGGCTCGGACCGAACGGGCGCTGGAGCGGCGTGAGGCGGACCTGCTCACCTGGCTCCAGGCGAATCCCCTGGAAGACCTGGGCGACGTCAGCGCCAGTCTGGCCATGGGGCGCGCGCACTGGGGACATCGCTCCGCCTACGTGGTGTCGAGCCATGGGGACCTGTGTGAGCAACTGTCCTTGGCCGAGCGGCGCCGGGCCTCCACCGTGGGAGCGACCAAGTTCGACAGTCTGCGCAAGCAGCGCTTCCTCCAGCGCTTGCAGCAGGTCTTCCCACACGACGTGTTGCTGAGAGCCGCGCGCGAGGGGGCTGGGTTCCATGACGACCTCTGCGCGCTCGCAGACCTCTACCTGCTGGGCTCCGAGTTCGACTGGCAGCCGATGTTCAGTGCGCTCCTGACGCGTCGGCTGCGGCTGCCGGCGTACCCCTTCGAGCGTGACTCGTACTGGTTGCACCCGAAGGAGGCTGCTGACGGAATTCCCGCCGTGGTGAAGGCGCCTGTCCGCGAACCGCAGGCGGGTGCCGGTTCCTGGCTGTGCGTGGCCCAGAAGTGGGTGCCCACGGCGCTGGAGGATGGCATCGACTGGCGCGTCCGTCTGGCGCGCTACGCGGGCAAGGAAATCGCCATCGTCTACCAGGAGGCGGACGACCTGGCGTCCTTCAAGGTCCTGCTGTCAGCGGCGTGTGCGGGGCTGGGAGACCGTGCTCCAAGAGTCCATTCCGTGGACGCCCGCGACTTCGGTGATGCGCTCGACGGCAATCCGTTCCCGGTGCTTCCCGACGTGGTGTTCTCGCTGGGGGCCTCGAAGCCGGAGGGACAGGGCGCCCTGCGCGCGGCGCAGACCGTGTTTCGAATCAGCCAGACGCTGATGCGCGCGGCGGGGGAGCGTGCTGTCCGCCTCTATCACCTCCATGAAGTGAGCCCGTCGCAGTCGGCCATCGACGCCGAGGCGCTTGGAGGGTTCATCCGGTCCGCCATGCTGGAGAACGCGGCCCATGTCTGGAAGGTGGTGGGCTTCAGCGCGGACGGAGCGGCACTGTCTCCTCGTCAGGCGCTGTTGCAGGAATGGCTCTCCGACCCGGAAGCGTCGCCAGAAATCGTTGGCAGCCACGTCTGCGCCACGCCGTGCGAGGTCCGCTATGCACAGGCGCAGCGGGCCCTGGCGACGTTCGTGGAGGTGCCACCCGAGCAGGCACGGACGGACTTCCCGAAGCTGCGGCAGGGAGGCACGTACCTGGTGACGGGAGGCCTGGGGCCGGTGGGCGAGCAGGTCTGCAGACAGATGGCCCGCCGGTACCAGCCCACGCTGGTGTTCTTCTCCCGAAGCTCCCTGGACCCGGTCCGGGAGGCGCAGCTGGAGACGCTTCGCTCCCTTGGGGCGAAGGTCGAGTACCTCCCGGTCGACATCACCGACCCGGCCGCCTTGCGAGGCGCGTGGGCGGAGGCCAAGGCGCGGGTGGGCGTCTTCCACGGCATCCTCCACCTGGCTCGGCTGGTCGAGGACAGCCCCATCTACTCCAAGCGCTGGGCGTCCTTCGAACGGGTGGTCGCAGCCAAGGCCCGGGGAACGGTGCTGCTCGACGAAGTCTCCGCGAACGAACCGCTGGAACTCTTCCTGCTGTTCTCGTCCGTGGCCGCCTTCGGCATCCGAGGCTCGTCCGACTATGGCTACGCGACGGCCTATCAGAACGCCTTCGCGCGCCATCGGAACGAGCAGGTGAAGCGTGGGGAGCGCTCTGGCCGGACGGTCTCCCAGTGTTGGGGGCCTTGGACGGTGGACAGCTACATGCCGGAGCGGCGCGATGAACGGTTCGCGGCCATGGGCTGGGGCCTGATTGAGCCGTCGCAGGCGCTGGAGGCCATTGACCAGAGCCTTCAGCTCTCCGAGCCGGTGGTGGCGCTGGTCAGGACTCCCTCGTTGGAGCTGGCTCGACGTGTCTTCGGCCTGGCGCGAAGCAACGACACACAACCGAGCGCCTCATCCCCGTGGGCCGGGCTGGAAGAGGGGCTGCGGCGTTTCGAAGCGGGTGGCGCTCCCGCGCCTGCGGCCGTGGCGGCGTTCCTGGCGGACTACGACCTGGAGCAGGTGCCGACAGCGTTGGTTGAGCGAGCGCACGGGCTGATGTTCTCCGCGCCCGTGGAGCGGGCTCCTCGTCGCCTGGCGACCGGTGGCGAAGCGCTCGAACGCGCGGTCCGGGATGCGCTCACGGAAGTGCTGAAGCTGCGCGGTGACTACTCGGACGACCAGACGTTCCAGAGCTTCGGGATGGACTCCATCTCCGCGACCCAGTTGGCCACGCGGCTGGAGAAGAAGCTGGCGATGCCCATCCTGCCTCGGTGGTTCCTGGAGTTCTCCACGGCCCGGGCGCTGATTCGCCACCTGGCCGCTCAATCTCCCCAGAGGCAATCATGACGATGTCGCTCGAAGAGCTCCTGGGCGTTCGGCCTCCCAGCCAGCGGCGCTCGCAGGTGAGCTTCAGCTTCTTGTTCTTCTCGGACGTGCGCAAGGACATCTCCAGCGCGGAGAAGTACCGCTTCATGCGCGACGTCACCTTGTTCGGGGACGCGAAGGGCTTCACCGCCGTCTACATCCCCGAGCGGCATTTCAGTGAGTTCGGCTCCATCTACGCGAACTCGGCGGTGATGGCCTCGTACCTGATTGCCCAGACGAAGCGCATCCGGTTCCGGACGGCGGGCATCAGCCTGCCGCTGCACCATCCGGCCGAGGTCGTCGAGTGGTGGGCCATGAACGACAACCTGTCCGGTGGACGCGTGGACCTGGGCTTCGGCTCCGGTTGGGCCAAGCCGGACTTCATCTATGCCCCCGACGCCTACGAGAAACGGCGGGCCATCTGCGCGGAGCGCATCGACATCGTGCGGCGGCTCTGGCGCGGGGAGACGGTGCCCTTTCCAGGGCCGGGCGGTGTGGACATCCCCATCACCGTCTATCCCCGGCCGGTGCAGAAGGAACTGAATGTCTGGTTGCTCATCACCCAGAACGCGGATGCCTTCGCGCAAGCGGGGCGGCTCGGCTTCAACGTCTTCACCATGCTGTATGGCTGTGACCTGGACGTCCTTCGTGACCGGATCGCCCTCTACCGCCAGGCTCGGAAGGAAGCGGGCCATGACCCGGAGACCGGCATCGTCTCCTTGATGCTCCACACGCTGGTCCATCGCGACATGGCGTTGGTCCGCCGGGCGGTGGAGGCGCCATTCAAGGAGTACATCCGAAGCTCCTTGGATGCCCATCTCGCCGCGGGGCTGGGCTCGGCGGGGAAGGTGAGCCTGAAGGAGATTGGCGAAGCGGAGAAGAACAAAATCCTGGAGTACGCCTATGAGCGCTACTTCTCCACCGGGGCCTTGTTCGGTGACGTCGGCGACGCGCGGCGGATGGTGGAGAAGACCATCGCCGCGGGCGTGAACGACATCGCGTGCCTCGTGGACTTCGGCGTCGACTACCCGCTGGTCATGGAGTCGCTGCCGTACCTGGAAAAACTCGTGGCGGATTACTGCTGAGCCATGGACGTGAAACGTCGACAGTTGCTCGCGGCAGTGGAGGCACATCGGCGGCAGGCGCCTCCCGCGGTCCGCGTGGAGCCCGCGACGGGGGTGCAGCCCGTGGCCATCGTGGGGTTGTCTGGCTACCTGCCTGGCTGCATGTCCGTCGAGGCGTTCTGGCGGGCCTTGGACCGCGACCAGCCGCTGCTTCAAGAGATTCCTCGCGCGCGGTTCGACATCGACGCCCACTTTGACCCGGATGGCAGCGACCCGAGCAAGAGCCACAGCCGATGGGGTGGCTTGATCCCGCGCATCGAGGACTTCGACCCGGAGTTCTTCGGCGTCTCGCACGGCGAGGCCGCTCGCATGGACCCCCGGCAGCGCCTGCTGCTGATGTCGGCGTACAACACCTTCGAGAACGCGGGGTACGCCCCGGAGACGCTGCGGGAGAGCCGCACCGGCGTCTTCGTCGCCGTCGAGGACAACGAGTACCTGGCGCATCTCCAGTCGGCTGGAGTGGAGATGGCGGACCCCTTCGGCCATTCCCCGAGCATGGTCGCCAGCCGCCTGTCGTACTTCTTCGATCTCCGAGGCCCGAGCGAGGTCATCAACACGATGTGCTCCGGCGCGGCGGTGGCTCTCCACCGCGCCGTGGTGGCGCTGCGCAACGGCGAGGTCGAGCAGGCGTTGGTCGGTGCGGCGAACCTGCTTTTGCGTCCGGAGCTCTTCGTGTCGCTGTCCCGGCTGGGACAGTTGAGTCGAGGCAAGGAGGTCTGGTCCTTTGGTGAGCGTGCCTCCGGCTATCTGCGCGCGGAAGGCGTGGCCAGCGTCCTGCTCAAGCCGCTTGACCGCGCCGAACGGGATGGCGACGCCATCTACGCCGTCATCCGGAACAGCGCGGTCGCTTTCAACGGGCGGGGCGGCACGTCCATCGCGTCTCCCAGCGCGGCCAGCCATGCGGCGCTGATCCAGGAGTGCTACCAGACGGCGGGCGTTGACGCGCGCGCCGTGGAGTACATCGAGGCGCAGGGGATGGGCACCCCCGTGGCGGACATCGCCGAGTGGGATGCCTGCAACAGGGCGCTGCGGGAACTCGCGCAGCGGCAGGGTGTCTCGTTGGAGGCGGGGCAATGTCGCATCAGCACGCTCAAGCCGATGATGGGGCACATGCACTCGGCATCTGCGCTGGGGGCGTTGTTCAAGGTCATCCGCAGCCTGGAGACCGACACGGTTCACGGAATCATCGGGTTCGATCAGCCGAATCGGTTCCTTGACCAGGATGTGCAGCCCTGCCGCCTGGCGCGTGAGAGTTCCGCGTGGCGACGGAAGGGTCAGCCTCGATTGGCTGGTGTGCATTCGTACGGGTCCGGAGGCGTCAACGCCCACCTGCTCATCGAGGAGTATCTGCCTCGGCGTGACGCGCGACCACCAGATGGCCATGGACCGCAGGTGGTGCCGCTGTCGGCGGGAGCGCCGGACCTGCTCCCCGGGATGGCCCGGAGCCTGCGACAGGCGCTGGATGCGCAGCCTTCGGGCTCGGTGCACGCCGTGGCTCGGACTCTCCAGCAGGGACGCGATGCCCTCCGATTCCGAGTGGCCTTCGTGGCTGAGTCGGTCGCGGACCTCCAGGCTCAACTCCAGGCATATGAAGAAGGCCGACGCTCCTCCACGGCCTTGGAAGGTGTCGCGGAGCCCGGGGTAGAGGACCGTCCGAATGGGGAAGGCGACACCGAACCGCGCAGCGCGGCGCAACGATGGGTGCAGGGCGGGGCGGTGCGGTGGAGCCGTTCGGGCGGAGCAGACGCGTTCGAGCGGATGCGTCTCCCCGGCTATCCCTTCGCGCTCCGGCGCTGCTGGGTTGAAGGCCGCGATACCGCGGCACCGGTCCATGCGTCCACGGGCGTCCTGTTCCAGCTGAAGCGCGTGAACGGCGATCGGCACCAGGTGCGTGTGTCGTTCGACGGTGGCGAGTTCTTGTTCCGGGACCACCAGGTCGCGACGACACCGATACTTCCAGGTGCTGCATACCTGGAGCTGGCTCGCGCGGCGGCGGTGGCGTGCGACTTCACCCATCCTTCTGAACTCACGGACGTCGTCTGGCAGCATCCGCTCCGCGAAGACGCGCGCGGGGACGTGCGCGTCGTGTTCTCCGAGGCAGGGACGGGGCAGGTCAGCTTCCAGGTCGTGTCCCAAAGCCACGGAACCGTGGGCGGGGAGACGGTCCATGTCCGTGGTCAGCTGGCGTCCTCATCCCATCCTCGCGAGGCGCCCCGACGGTTGCCCGAACTGGAGGGGCGATGCCCGGAGCGCCTGGACGGGGATGCCGCGTACCAGTGGCTGACACAGGCAGGGCTGGAGTACGGCCCTGGCTTCCGGGGCATCCAGCACTGCCGGTTCGGAGAGGGAGAGGTCGTCGCGACAGTGGTGTTGCCGGCTGGCGCCGACGCTGGGAACGACGCTGTCCTGCATCCGTCGTTGCTGGACTCCGCGCTGCAGACCTGCGTCCTGTTGCAGCTCGCGCGCCGGCGGCGTGATGAGCGCATGCCAGAGGTCGCTTCCGCGCCAGCAATCGTTCCCTTCTCACTGAGCCGCGTCACGGTCCACCGCGCGCTTCCTCGCGTGATGGTCGTCCATAGCCGGTTCGTTCCTGCCGGATCGGAGTCGGCACCCTCGTTCGACACGGTGCTGCTTACTGATGACGGCGAAGCCCTCGCGACCCTCCAGGGAGTTTGCTTCCGCCCCAGCCCCCAGGCCGCGAAAGAGGCCGGACGCATTGAGGCCGAGCAGTATGTGTGGCGTGAACGCGAAGTGGATGCCACTGCGAATGGCGCCCTGGCTCCGGTTCACCGCATCTCCCTGCGGCTCGGTCGTGACCTCGACATCCCAGGGAGCGAAACGCTTCCCGTCGAGGGCTTGAATCCGGCGGAGGTCATGCTGAGTGCCATGGACGCCGTCCTTCAGCGGCTGCGTGCGCTGGAGCACTCGGGACCCCGGGCGCCTTGCCGGGTCGAAATCTGGTGTGACCGCGGGAGTCCTGCCGCGGTCTGTGAAGGCCTCTGGAGCTTTCTCCAGTCGCTGCAGTTGGAGCACCGCAACGTTGAGGGGCAGGTGGTGCGGCTCGACGATGTCGGTGGGCGGCACTGGGTCGAGGAAGTCGTTGAGCGGGAGCGGCGGCAGGGCCGGGGCGATTCCGCCGTGACCTATCGTGGTCGGAAGCGGTTCGTCCGTGCCGCGGTTCGCGTTCCCTGGCCCGTGCCTGCTTCCCGGCAGGAGCTACTGGCCCAGGGCCGGAAGACCTACGGTGTCGTGGGTGGTGGCGCGCTGGGACTCGCGCTGGCGCACTGGTTGGTCGAGCAGTGTGATGCCGACGTCATCATCGCCAGCCGCTCTGGACGGCCGCTCAGTGCAGGCCCGCAGGCATCGTCCCGGCTGCGCTGGTGCAAGCTCGATGTGACGGACCCTCGCGACGTCGAGCAGGCGGTGGGGGAGTGGGCGCGGGAAGCACGGCTGGAAGGACTCTTCTTCACAGTGGGGCATGTCGAGCCAGGGCCCGCGCTGGCGAAGACGGACCGCGAGCTTCGCCGCACGCTGGCACCCAAGTGCCTGGGCGCGCTCAACCTGCTCGAACAGTGTCACCGTCTCCCGTGCCGGTTCGTCGCGCTGTTCTCGTCCCAGGCGAGCAGGGGGGAGTACCAGCACAGTGACTACGCCGCCGCGAATGGCTTCCTGAACGGGCTGGCGGACGGCTTCGGGGCGGAAGGGGCGCCGCGGTTCACGAATCGCCTGGGCGAGCCCCTGTCCGTGATCTCGCTGAGCTGGCCTCAGTGGCGCGATGGCGGCATGCGTCTCTCCCGCGAACTCTCGGAGTTGCTCGCCTCTTCGCAAGGCCTCATCCCCATGCCCAACCAGGTGGGGTTCACGGCACTGCGCGAGGTCGTCCGCGGTGGCATGCGCCATGTCGCCATCCAGTATCGCCTGTCGGAGCAGCCTCGGAAGGAGGCGGTTGTTCCGGCCCAGGCGGTCGATGCTGACGCTCGGGCGAAGGCGGAGCAGACGGTCAGGGACGTCGTGGGAAGCTACCTGGGCCAGCCCGCGCATGCGCTGGACATGGAGGCGGAGCTGTCGGCCCTGGGCGTGACCTCCCTGGCCATCGTGGAGTTGGGTCTGGCCCTCCATCGGCGGCACGGCATCCGGGTGCAGCCCGCGCGCTTCTTCCAGTACACGACGCCATCGCAACTCCGGGACTTCGTCGCCCAGGAATTGTCGAAGCGTGCGTCGCCTGCTCACGCTCAAGTCGCTGCGCCGGAGTCACGCACCCGTGCGGCCCCTCACGAGCGCACCGAGCCCATCGCGGTCGTGGGCATCCATGCGCGCTTCCCAGGCGCCGAGGATGTCGATGCGTTCTGGCGCAACATCGTCGAGGGCAAGCGCTGCCTCTCCGAGGTACCCGCGTCGCGGCAGGAGGCGCTCCTGGCACTGGCAGGAGACGGCTCGGATGTGACGCGGCCTCGGTGGGGAGGCTTCATCGAGGGGGTCGACGAGTTCGACCCACGATTCTTCTCCATCTCGCCGCAAGAGGCCGAGCTGATGGACCCCCAGCAGCGCCTGCTGCTGGCCTCTGTCTGGTCGGCCTTGGAGAACGGGGGCCTCATCCCGGAGCAGTTCGCCCGGACCTCCACGGGTGTCTTCGTGGCCGCCGCGCCAGGGGAGTACCCGCGCGTCGTCTCCATTCCCGTGAGCCATCCGTTGGGCACGACCGCCGTCACGGCGTCCATTGCTCCCAACCGCATCTCCCACGTCTTCAACTTCAAGGGGCCCAGCGAGTACTGCGACACCGCCTGTTCGTCGGCGCTGACGGCGGTCCACCGGGCATGCCAGGCGATTCGTTCCGGTGAGTGCGAGCAGGCCGTGGTGAGCGCCATCAACCTGCTCCTGTCGCCGACGACCTTCACCGGCTTCGAGGCCATGGAGTACCTGAGCGTCGACGGTTCATGCCGCCCCTTCCAGCCCGAGGCTCGCGGCTTCGTTCGCAGTGAAGGGGTAGGGACGCTCGTCCTCAAGCCTCTGTCGCGGGCGGTGGCTGACGGAGACATCATCTACGGCCTGGTGCGTGGCAGTGGCGTTGCGCATGGCGGCCGGGGACTTTCGCTGACGGCGGTCAACCCTCTGGGCATGAAGGACGCGATTGTCTCCGCGTACCGCGCCGCGGGCGTGAGCGCGCGGACTGTCTCCTACGTGGAGGCGCACGGCGTCGGATCGCCTCTAGCGGATGGCGCGGAAGTGGAAGCCATCAAGGCTGCGTTTCGCGAGGTGGATGAGCGTGCGCGCGACGGCGAGCCTCACGTCTGCCATTTGAGCAGCCTGAAGCCCTGCATCGGTCATGGAGAGCTGGTCTCGGGCATGGCGGCGTTGATCAAAGCGCTCATGGCACTCCGCCATGCAGTGCTCCCGGGCCTGCCGGGTTTCACGCAGTGGCACGAGGACATCTCAGTGGCGGACTCGCCCTTGAAGGTGTCGTCGGACAGCCAGCCGTGGCGGACGCCGGCAGGCGCTGAGCCGTCCCCGCGTCGCGCCGGCGTCAACAGCTTCGGGTTCGGCGGGGTGAATGCGCACGTCCTCTTGGAGTCGTTCGCTGCGGACACGCGGCTGGCGGGGGGCCGCGAGGGGCCGCGGTTGTTCGTGTTCTCGGCCCGGACAGCGGACCGATTGCAGGAGGTGGCGCGGCGGCTCTCGTCCTTCCTGGCGTCCAACAGCGACATCGTCATGGCAGACCTCGCCTACACCCTGCAGACCGGACGTCACGCCTTCAACTGCCGGTTGGCCGTGGTCGCTCGCGACCGGAACGAGTTGGCCGCCGCACTGAGCACGTACCTGGCCTCGCCGGAGCGGACGTCGTGGGCCGGTACCCCCATCCATGTGGGCGAGGTGGATGGCTCGACTCGACTGGGGAAGTTCCTGTCGGAGGCCGCGGGAGCGTCACTGGTGGAGTCACTGCTCGCTGAGCAGGGGCTGGAGCGGCTCGCTGAGTACTGGGTGCTGGGGGGCCACGTCCCGTGGGCGCGGCTGCATGAGGGAGCGGACGTCAAACGCATCCCGCTGCCGACGTATCCCTTTGCCAGGGAGCGGTATTGGCTCGCGTCTGGCTGCGCCGATTCGCAGGCGAGTGCCCATGAGGTCCCGCTGTCGCCGAAGGGCCGCGGCGTGGAGGCCATCTCGGAGGCGATTCGCGAGCAGCTCTCCTTGGCGCTGAGCGTGCCTCGGGCGCAGCTGGGCGACCACGTCAACGCGAGAGACCTGGGGGCGGACTCCATCACGATGATGCGGCTGGCGCAGGTGCTGGCACGAACCCTGGGCGTCGACGTGCGGCTCCGTGACCTGGTTGACCGGTCGACCATCGCGGCGATTGCATCCCATGTCGCGACGTTGGTGCGCGGGCGCGAGCCGAGAGTGGAAGACACGGTGCCCGTGGCGGTGCCTGAGCAGGACGCCCTGGACATGCTCAAGGAAGGGCTTCTGTCCATCGAGGACGTCGCGGCCCGGCTGGAGAACGACGCTCATGACAACGCGTGAGGTTCTGGCCGCCTTCGCGGAAGGCAGGCTGTCCAAGGTCGAGGCACGGCGGCGGCTTGCCGCGCTGCGGGCGGCGAGCATCCGGTTGCCGCTCAGCGAAGGCCAGAAAGGCCTCTGGGCGATGCAGCGGGCCCGTCCCGAATCGCCGGCCTACAACGTGCCGCTCGCCTACCGCCTGCGCGGCAAGGTCGACCCGGCGAGGCTGACCCGGGCCTGGGAAGGACTGCTCGAACGGTATCCGCTGCTCGCTGGCGCGATTCGCGTCGAAGGCACGGAGCCGGTCATCGTCCCCAGTGGGCAGGTCTCCGCCGAGGTCCACGAGGTTCCATCGGTCTCCGATTCAGCACTGGTGGCGACCCTGCGCGCCTCCGCGAAGGTGCCATTCGATCTCGCCTGTGGACCGCTCGCTCGGCTGCACCTGTACTCGCGGTCGGAGCACGAGCATGTCCTGCTGCTGTGCTTCCACCACCTGGTGCTCGATGGGGCATCCGTGGCGCCCTTGCTCGACGCCCTCCGGGAGCGTTACGCCGGGACCGAGGCGAAGGCGGGGCTGCTCGAGGTTCCGATCGTCGCTCCTTACCGCGCCGCCGTGGAGTGGGAGCAGCTCGCCATTGGAGGCGATGAGGGACGGCGCCACCTCGACTACTGGCGGCACGTGTTGGCCACGCCCGTTCCTCCGCCGTTGAATCTTCCAACGGACCGGCCTCGCTCCGCCACGGGGCTGGACGCGGAGGGAGCAACGCACTCGCAGAGGGTGCCCACCGAGCAAGCATTGCGACTGCGCGAGTTCGCTCGGGCACAGCAAGTGAGCCTGCCGACCGTCCTGCTCGGGCTCTACTACGCCTTGCTTCATCGGCACACGCGCCAGGACGACGTGGTGGTCGGCATCCCCACCATGGGGCGGCCCCGGGCGGAACTGGCGACGGCGATTGGGTACTTCGTCAACGTGATGGCCGTGCGCGCGCGGGGCCTGGGGCAGCACTCGTTCGGCTCGCTGCTGCGCCACCTCCACGACTCGGTCATCGATGGCCTGGAGCATGCCCACTATCCCTTCCCGCGAGTGGTGAAGGACCTCCGGCTGTCGAATGGGCCCGAGGAGGCGCCTGGCTTCCAGACGATGTTCACCTTCCAGAGCCTGCAACTGACGAGCGCTCCGCCAAGGCCGGAGCCCAGGTCGGGCGGGTTGCCGGAGCTTGAGCCGCTCGACTGCGTCCATCAGGAAGGCGCCTACCCGCTGGAGCTTGAAGTGGTGGAGGGCGCCAAGGGCCTCACGCTGCATTTCAAGTACGACGCGCGGCTGTACGAGGCGGACACGGTCGAACGGATGGCGCGTCAGTTGTTGCGCGCCGCGGACCAGGTCGCGGATGGGGTGGAGTCTCCGCTGAGCGCACTGTCGTGGCTCGACGACGAAGAGCGCCGCACGCTTCTCCGCGACTGGAATGCCACGGCCACGCCGTTCCTCGAGGACCTGGGCGTTCACGAGCTCTTCCAGCGGCAGGCCCGGGAGACCCCAGACGCCATGGCTGTGAGCTACGAGGGGCACTCGCTCAGCTATCAGGCGCTGGATACGCGGAGCCGCGAGATTGCGGCGCACCTGAAGAGCCTCGGCGTCAAGCCTGGGGCGCTCGTGGGCATCTACCTGGACCGGTCCGCGGAGCTGGTGGCGGCGATGCTGGGTGTGCTGTCCGCTGGCGCGGCCTACGTACCCCTGGACCCGGTGCACCCCGAGGACCGGCTGCGGTACATGCTGGAGGACAGTGGCGTGGTGGTCGTGCTGGCCCGTCAGGCCTCGCGGGACAAGGTCGCCGCCATTGCCGGAGCCTCCTGCAAGGTGTGCGTGCTGGAGGACGTCAAGGCTGGAGCCACGTCCGCGCCGGCGGGAACCTCACCGAACGGACTTGCCTACGTCATCTACACGTCCGGGAGCACGGGCCGGCCCAAGGGCGTGATGATTCCCCATCGCGGGGTGGTCAACTTCCTCCTGTGCATGCGCAGGACGCTGGGCCTGAAGCGCACGGATTCGCTGTTGGCGGTCACGACGTACTGCTTCGACATCGCGGCGCTCGAGCTCCTGCTTCCGCTGTGTGCGGGGGCGCAGGTCATCATCGCGTCGGCGGAGACGGTTCGGGATGCGCAGGCGTTGAAGCGGGCGCTGCGCACCCATCGGCCCACGTTGATGCAGGCGACGCCCGCGACCTGGACACTGTTGTTCCAGTCTGGCTGGGAGAACGCCGAGCGGGTTCGAATCCTCTGCGGTGGAGAAGCGCTGCCGGAGTCGCTCAAGGCCCACTTCGTTCGCACCGCGAGCGACGTGTGGAACATGTTCGGGCCCACCGAGACGACCATCTGGTCGACGATGGCGAAGGTCTCGGCCTCGCGTCCGGTCACCATTGGAAAGCCGATCGACAACACGCAGGTCTACGTGCTGGACGACCGGATGCAGCCGGTGCCCATCGGTGTGCCGGGCGAGCTGTGGATTGCGGGCGCGGGCGTGGCCTGCGGTTACCTCAACCGGCCGGCGCTGACCGCCGAGCGCTTCGTTTCCAATCCGTTCACGCCGGGCACGACGCTCTACCGGACGGGGGACCTGGCGCGCTGGCGCGCTGACGGTGAGGTTGAGTACCTGGGGCGGCTCGACCACCAGGTGAAGGTGCGCGGCTTCCGCATCGAGATGGGGGAGATTGAAGCGCAGTTGGCCGGGCATCCCAGCGTGAAGAACTGTGCCGTGGTGGCCAAGGAGCTGAACGGCACCTCGCAGCTCGTCGCCTACTGTCAGCCCGCGGGAACGAGCTTCGATGAGGAAGCCATCCGTGCACACCTGCGGAAGTTCCTCCCCGACTACATGGTCCCCGCGCACGTCTTCGCGGTGGATGCGATTCCGCTGTCGGGCAATGGCAAGGTGGACCGGGGCCAGCTGATGGCCAGGCCGGTGGTCACCCGGCGGAAGACATCCGCGGTCCATGCCCGTTCGCCTGTTGAGGCCACCCTCGTCGAGCTGTGGAAGAACGTGCTCCAGGTCAACGAGGTGGGTGTCGAGGATCGCTTCTTCGAAGTGGGGGGGGACTCCGTGCTGGCCGCCGTGCTGGTGGAGGAGATGAACCGGCGCTTCGACACGCGGCTCGCCGTCACCGACCTGTTCAAGTACGTCAATATTCGCGACATGGCGCGCCACATGGAGGGCGCGACGGCGCAAGCCCGTACTGGGGCCACCGAGCCGGCTCGCGAGGACACCGCGTCGGAGCGTGACTACGAGGGCAGCCTGGCCGTCATCGGCATCTCCTGTCAGTTGCCCGGAGCCGCGGACCCCTGGCGCTTCTGGAAGAACCTGCGAGAGGGCAGGGACAGCGTGGTGGCGTACCGCCATGAGGAACTGCGCGAGCTGGGCGTGCCCGAGGAGGTCCTCCGCGATTCCCGTTACGTCGCGGTCCGGTCGTCCATCGAAGACAAGGAGTGCTTCGACCCGCAGTTCTTCGGTCTGACGGCGCGGGACGCGTCCTTCATGGACCCGCAGTTCCGACTGTTGCTGATGCACGCCTGGAAGGCAGTGGAAGACGCGGCGACGACGCCTGAGCGCCTGGGACCGTGCGGCGTCTTCATGACGGCCAGCAACAGCTTCTATCACCAGGGCTCGCCGCAATTTCCTGCGGACGGGCAGCCGGTCCTCCGCACCGCCGACGAATACGTGCTGTGGGTGCTGGCCCAGGCAGGCTCCATCCCGACGATGGTTTCCTACAAGCTCGGCTTGAAGGGGCCGAGCCTGTTCGTCCACACCAACTGCTCGTCATCCCTGTCCGCGCTGTACGTGGCTCAGCAGGCCATCGCAGCGGGAGACTGCCAGACGGCGCTGGTGGGGGCCGCCACGGTCTTCCCTTCGGCGAACCTGGGTTATCTGCACCAGCGGGGGCTCAACTTCTCCAGCGCGGGGCGGGTCAAGGCCTTCGACGCCGCGGCGGACGGCATGATTGCCGGTGAAGGTGTCGCCGTGCTGGTGGTGAAGGACGCCGCAGCGGCGGTGCGCGATGGCGACCCAATCTACTGCCTCGTGCGGAAGGTGGGGATCAACAACGACGGCCAGGACAAGGTGGGCTTCTACGCCCCGAGCGCCACCGGGCAGGCGGAGGTCATCCGGCGTCTGTTCGACCGGACCGGCATCGACCCTGCATCGATTGGCTACGTCGAGGCCCATGGCACCGGAACCTTGCTGGGTGACCCTGTCGAGGTCTCCGCGCTGAGCGAAGCCTTCCGGACCTTCACCGACCGGCGCGGGTACTGCCGGCTGGGCTCGGTGAAGTCGAACCTGGGCCATCTGGACACAGTGGCTGGACTGGCTGGGCTCATCAAGACGGCGCTGAGCCTGCGGCAGGGCGAAGTTCCTCCGACGCTCCATGTGACCCAGGTGAATCCGAAGCTCGAGCTGACGGATTCGCCGTTCGTCATCGCCGACCGTTTGGCGCCGTGGCCGTCCCTGCCGGGACCGAGGCGGGCGGCCGTGAGTGCGTTCGGCCTTGGCGGGACGAATACCCACGCCATTCTCGAACACTACCCGCGCGACTCCCGCCCACGGGAGAGGAGCCAGCGGTCGAACGCAGTCCGTGCGGTGGCTCCATTCTCGGCGCGCACCCTGGAGGCGTTGAAGGACAACCTCCGCGCGCTGCTCGACTTCCTGGAGGACCCGGCGTCCGCGGAGGTGGCGCTCGCGGACATCACCTACACGTTGCAGGTCGGCCGGGTCGCGATGCCTGAGCGGATGGTGGTGACTGCGTCGACGCGCGACGAATTGGTGGAGGGACTGCGGCGAGGCATCGCGACGGTGGGCGGTGCCCACGTGGGAACGGTGGTCGATACGTCACCCAGCGTGGATGCCGATGCTCGGGCAGTTGCGGAGGCGTGGGCGACGGGCGACTCGATTGACTGGGATTCGCTGCACGGTGACGTGAAGCCCGCCCGTGTCAGCCTGCCCACGTATCAGTTCGCGAAGGAGCGCTACGGGTTGTCGCCCGCGCACTCCGTGGCGAATTCCTCCAAGACGCATCCTGACGCGGGTGTCCCGCTCTTCGTTCCGACCTGGCAGCCGTGGTCTGAGGGCGCGTCAAATGCCTCGTTGGCGCTCCGGCACCTGGTGGTGTTGTGCGAGCCTCTTGATGCGCTGGGGGCTGAAGGTGCCTCCGCGCTGGCGAGCACGCTCGCGGACAGGCGCATCGAAGTGGTCAGGACGTCCAGCCCAAGTGCGCGGCTGGACGCGCGGTTCATGGCGCATGCCTCGGCGGTCTTCGAACGCGTCAAGGCGCTGCTGTCGGAGCGTCTGACCGCTCCTGTGACATTGCAGGTGCTGGTGCCAGAGGAGCGGGATGCGCTGGCACTGAGTGGCCTGGGGAGCCTGCTGCGTTCGGTGTCGCAGGAGAATCCGTTGGTCCGGGGGCAGCTCATCCGCGTCCAGGGAAGCGTCTCCGCATCGGCGCTGGTGGACGTTCTGGTGAAGTCCGCGCGCGCCGGTGACGTCACCGATTCGCGGTACCACGCGGGCCAGCTTTCTCGCTGTGAGTGGCGCGAGGCACGTGTCGCCAAGGGGGACGCATCCCGCTTCTGGCGCGAAGACGGCGTCTATGTGATTTCAGGAGGAACCGGCGCCCTGGCCCGGCTGTTCGTCGCCGAAATCGGGAAGCGCGCGACGCGGGCCACCGTCATTCTGGTTGCCCGCGCATCCTCGGCGGAGGCGGTGGACGGTGGGAACGGGCTGCGCGTGCGGCACCTTCCCGTGGATGTCACCCAACCGAACGACGTGAACGCCTTTGTCGCTACGGTGCTGCGCGAACACGGGCGCATCGACGGTGTCATCCATGCGGCGGGCATCCGCCGTGACAACTACCTGCTCAACAAGCCGGTGGCGGAAATGCAGGCGGTGCTCGCGCCCAAGGTGGTGGGGCTCGTCAACCTGGACCACGCCACCCGCGAGCTGCCCCTGGATTTCTTCGTCACGTTCTCGTCCCTGGCCGCGTTTGGAAACGCCGGTCAGTCGGACTACGCGGCGGCCAATGGCTTCATGGACGGATTCGCGGAGTCCCGAGCGGCGCTCGTGAACGCCGGACAGCGGCAGGGCCGGACGGTGTCCATCCGTTGGCCGCTCTGGGAGAACGGCGGGATGCAGCTCGACTCACGGAGCCGTGAGGTCTTGATGCAGCGGACCGGGATGGCCGCGCTGGGAGACGAAGCGGGACTGGGGGCGTTCTACCGGGCGCTGGAACTGGGCTCCCCTGGTGTCGCGGTGTGGACGGGGGAGGCCCAGAGGTTTCGTGAACTCTCCGTGAGTGTTTCGCCCGCACCGCCTCCGCATCAGGTGGCGTTGGACGCCGTGGTGTCCATCACCGAGAAGGTCGAGACGAAGCTGAAGGCGCTCTTCAGCGAGGTCACGCGATACGAAGAGCGCCGCATCGATGCCCGCCAGCCGATGGAGCGCTATGGCATCGACTCCATCATCATCACGCAGATGAACCAAGCCCTCGAAGGGCCGTACAACGCCCTCTCGAAGACGCTGTTCTTCGAATACCGGACGCTCGCGGAAGTCAGCGGGTATCTGGCCGAGCACCGCGCGGAAGAGAGCGCGAAGTGGGTGGCGGCACCTGGAGAGAATTCGTCTTCCGTCATCCAGGAGGCCAGGCCGCCACGTGCGGATGCGACGCACCGGGCGCCTCGCGCCGACGAGCCCATCGCCGTCATTGGCATGAGCGGCCGTTATCCCGGGGCGGAGAACCTGACGGAGTTCTGGGAGCGCCTGAGCCGCGGTGACGACTGCATCACCGAGATTCCGCCAGAGCGCTGGTCGTTGGACGGGTTCTTCTACCCGGACAAGAAGCACGCCGCCGCGCGGGGGATGAGCTACAGCAAGTGGGGCGGCTTCCTCGGCGGCTTCGCTGACTTCGACCCGCTGTTCTTCAACATCTCGCCGCGTGAGGCGACGAGCATGGACCCGCAGGAGCGCTTGTTCCTGCAGAGCTGCTGGGAGGTCCTGGAGGACGCGGGGTACACCCGGGACAGCCTGGCCCAGCGCTTTGGCAGCGCGGTGGGCGTTTTCGCGGGAATCACGAAGACGGGCTACGAACTCTACGGCGCGGAGCTGGAAGGACGAGATGCCTCGGTCCGGCCCTATACGTCGTTTGCGTCTGTTGCCAACCGCGTCTCGTATCTGCTCGACCTGAAGGGGCCGAGCATGCCCGTGGACACCATGTGCTCGGCCTCGCTGACAGCCGTCCACATGGCTTGCGAGGCGCTGCAACGAGGCGCCTGCGTCATGGCCATCGCGGGTGGAGTGAATCTCTACGTCCACCCGTCGAGCTACGTCAGCCTGTCCGGGCAGCAGATGCTGTCGACGGACGGCCGGTGCCGCAGCTTCGGGGCAGGGGGGAACGGCTTCGTTCCCGGCGAGGGTGTTGGAGCGGTGCTTCTCAAGCCGCTGTCGAAGGCCATCGCCGACGGCGACTCCATCTACGCCGTCATCCGGTCAACCAGTGTGAACCACGGTGGGAAGACGAACGGCTACACCGTTCCCGACCCGCAGGCGCAGGCGGCGCTGATTCGCAGTGCACTGGATAAGGCGGGCCTCTCCGCGCGCGATGTGAGCTACCTGGAAGCGCACGGGACGGGGACCGAGCTTGGGGACCCGATTGAAGTCGCGGGACTCACGCAGGCGTTTCGCCGCGACACGGATGCCCGCGCGTACTGCCGCATCGGCTCACTCAAGTCGAACATCGGCCACCTGGAGGCCGCCGCGGGCATCGCGGGTCTGACCAAGGTCATCCTCCAGCTCCGCCACAAGCGACTGGTGCCCAGCCTCCATGCGGAGTCGCTCAACGCGAACATCGCCTTTGGTGAGACGCCCTTCGTGGTGCAGCGCGGCTTCGAGGACTGGGCACGGCCTCGAGTCGAGGTTGACGGCGTGCTCTCGGAGCGGCCGCGCCTTGCCGGGGTGTCGTCGTTTGGCGCCGGTGGGGCGAATGCACACGTCCTGGTGGAGGAGTTCGAGATGGGCCCGGAGAAGACTCCCATGCGTCCGGGCACGCCGGTCCTGTTCCCGCTCTCGGCGAAGAATCCCGACCGGCTGCGCGAGGTGGGCCGCCGTTTGTGCGGCTACCTGTTCCAGGCGCGGCACGTCGATGCCGAGCACCTGCGCGCTCTGGGGTACACGCTTCAGGTCGGGCGCGAAGCGATGAACGCGCGCCTGGCTTTCACGGCTCGGTCGGCCGACGAAGCACGAGAGAAGCTGGAGGCCTTCCTCCGCGGGGATGCGGGCGCAGATGTCCTGCTGGGCGAGGTGGACGACGACGCCTGTGCCTTCGGCCGTGCCCGGAGCGCGGCCTCGCAAACGCTCGCGCAGCCGTTGGACGAAAGCAGGGGCCGTGAGCTGCTGGCGGCGTGGGTCCAGGGCCGGGAAATCGACTGGGGCGGGCTCTACGGTGGCGAGGCACCGGCGCCGCGCCGGGTGAGCCTTCCGACGTACCCGTTCGAGCGGAGGACTTACTGGCTGGCACTCAAGGGGCAGGGCGTGCGAACCGTGTCGCCGTCCGTGCTGGAGACGAAGGTGGAGTGGATCGACGCGCCAGTGCCCGAGACGCTGCCCTGGCGGGAGCGGCTGCTCTCCAAGCTCGGCGGCACTGTCTGGGTCGTCTACGACGAAGAGTCCGATGCCCGGCGATTCGTGGCGCTGCTGGAGCAGGTGAGCGCGTCCGGCGGGGTGTCATCAGCGCTTCAGATCCACATGCACCGCTTCGTTCGTGGTGCAGCGGTTGAGGGACCGCGCATCGACGTGGGCCACGAAGCTCGGGCGACCGTGTTCTGGTTGCTCCCGGGAGCGGTGGGGGACACGGCAGGGTGGCTGCGCGCCGCGCTGCCTGAATTCGAGCGATGGGTATCGCGGGGCGCGGGTGTCACCGTGTACTGCCTGGGCGGTGGCACGGCTGCGACGCTGGAGGGCGACGTTGGTGGCCTCGATGCCGCGCTGTCGACCATGGCGCGGCCCCAGGACTCGTGGCGCTGCGTGTTCATGGAGGATGACGCTCATTCACTCCCCAGCTTGCAGCGCTTCCTGCGTGAGTGGATTGTCGACGAAGGCCGGCCAGCGCGGAGCCTGGTGCGTTACACGGGTGAGCGGAGGCGGTTGCTCCAGTGGGGCGCGATGAGCACCCAGTCGGTGGGGCAGGTTCCCGTGGTTCAAGCCATGGAACCCGTCTACCTGCTGGAGAAGGTATGGCGGCGCCAGCCTGTCTCCGTGTCGACGGCTGAGGGTTCGACCGGTTCGCGCTGGCAAGCCGGGAGCCGGGTGGTCGTCCTGGTCAACCCCGAGACGGCGCAGTTCGTCAGTGAATTGCGGCAGGCTCTGGCACCCGCGGAGGTGCGCGTCGTCATTGCCGGAGCGCTCTTCTCTCCAGAAGCGGGGCAGGCACTGGCGTCCGAGCTTCTGCGCGAAGTGGGACACGTCGATGTGGTGATCGATGTGTCTGACCTCTACGCGCAGCCCAGGAGCGTGGATGACGACAAGCTGGGCAGGGTCACCTTCCTCCAGCGACTGATTCGCGAGTTCTCCGCGCTGTCCATCCTGCATGTCACGCGGGGCCTGCAGCCATTCGAGTGCGCCCAGCCGAGTCTGGCGGGGGCCAAGCTCGTGGGCCTCATGAAGATGCTCAGCGCGGAGTACCCCCACGTGGTCGCGAAGAGCATCGACCTCGACGTCGGTGCTGAGGCGCTCGTGGAACTGCTGGGCAGGGAGTTGGCGGCTCCAAGAGAACAGTCCGAGGTGTGCTACCGGCGCGGCCTTCGCTTCGCACCGCTGCTCGAAAAAAGGCGGGTGGAACGCACTGACGCGGATGGCCTGGAGCGCCAGCCGTTCGACCTGCACGAAACAGGCGTCTATGTGGTGACGGGAGGCACTCGCGGCATCGGGCTGGAGATCGCGGAGCATCTGGTCTCCCGAGGTGCGCGTCGGCTGGTATTGATGGGTGCGACGCCGTTGCCGTCGAGGCGCGGGCCAGATGCGGGAGGTCGTTCCCCGCAGGACACGCTCAGGCTGGAGAAGCTCGCGGCGCTTGAACGCCGAGTGGACTCACTGGACATCCACATTGGCCCGCTGGACGACCGGACCGCGCTCGCTGCGCTGTTCACCAGAATCCAGCGCGAGCGAGGCCCCATCCGAGGCGTGATTCACAGCGCGGGGGCTTACTCCGACATCAAGACGCCAGCCTTCGTCGACAAAAAGGCCGTGGACATCGAACGGGTGCTCGCTCCCAAGGTTCGGGGCATCGAGTGCCTGAGCGACGTCCTCGAAGGCGCGGACCTCGACTTCTTCGTCTCGTTCTCGTCGCTGACGGGCGTGATACCGAGGCTCGCGCGGGGCCTGAGCGACTACGCGATGGCCAACGCGTTCCTGGACCACTTCACGGCCTATCAACACCAAGGCCGGAAGCGGACGTGCTACCGGACCATCACCTGGGTGGATTGGAACGAGACCGGCGCGGGCGCCCGCCTTTCACCCGAGGACAAGGCACGGCTCGACCAGGCCCTGGGCTCGCTCGGGATGCGGAGCTTCACCAACGATGAGGGCCGTGCCCTGTTCGAGAAGTCGATGCGCCTGGGGGCGAGGAGCTGGGTGTTGCTGGCCTACCTCCATCCGGAGACGTCCTGGGCCGAGGGCAACCCGATGCTCGCGGAGTCGCCCGTGACGACCCAACGGCGCACGGTGGAGACGCCAGAAGCGGCGCCAGCAGTGGACAGCTCCGGGGTGAAGGCAGCGATTCGTGACGCGGTCTGCGAGGTCCTCCAGTTGCCAGTCGACACACTGGACGACGACCGGGCCTTCCAGCGCTATGGCCTCGACTCCATCTCGGCGGTCCAGCTCTCGGTCTGCTTGAAGCGGCGGCTCGGGAGCGATGTCTCCCCCCGCGAGTTCATCGAGCATCCCTCGGTCCGTAGCCTCTCCGAGTACCTGGGAACGCAGTTGGATGTGGCACCGCCGCTGCCCTCCGTGGTTCCCGTGCCTGAGCATGACGCGCCCGCGCCTCGTTCGCAGACACGCGGGGGTAAGGACGCTCAGGCCGTGGCCATCGTGGGCGCGGCGGGTTTCTTTCCGGGCTGCCAGTCGCTCCAGGCCTTCTGGGATGCGCTCGACGCCGAGCAGACGCTCCTGGAGGAAATCCCTCCCAACCGGTTCGACTACCGGCCTCTCTTCCCGGACAAGAGCCGGAGCAAGTGGGGCGGCTTCATTCCCGACGTCGCGTCGTTCGACCCGGGGTTTTTCAACATCCTCCCGGCCGAAGCGGAGACCCTGGACCCCCGGCAGCGCCTGCTGCTCATGGCGGTCTACCACTGCCTCGAAGACGCGGGGCAGGCCCCGGAGAAGCTCAAGGGCAGCCGCACGGGCGTCTTCGTAGGCGCGGAGGAGAATGAGTACCTGCTGCACCTGCGCGAGCAAGGCGTCGATACCGCGTCTGGCTTCGACCAGGCGGCCAGCATGGTGGCCAACCGGCTGTCGTACTTCTTCGACCTGAGCGGGCCGAGCGAGCTGGTGAACACGATGTGCTCGAGCGCTGCTGTGGCCATCCACCGCGCGGTGCTGGCGATCCGGTCGGGGGAGATTGACCGTGCCATCGTCGCCGCCGCGAACGTCATCCTGCGGCCCGATGGGTTCATCAAGCTCTCCCAATTGCAGCAGTTGAGCCCGAGCGTCCGCGTGCAGTCGTTTGGCAAGGACGCCAGCGGGCACCAACGCGCGGAGGGCGTGGCCTCCGTGCTGCTCATGCCCTTGGAGCAGGCCGAGCGTGAGGGGCACCCCATCCACGCGGTGCTGAGGGGCAGCGCGGTCAACTACAACGGTCGCTCGGGCGTATCGATTGCCGCGCCGAGCCGTCAGAGCCACAGCGAGCTGATTCAGTCTTGTTATCGCTCGGCGGGCATCGACGTGCGGGACGTCGAGTACATCGAGGCGCAGGGCATGGCCAACCCCGTCGCCGACATCGCGGAGTGGGAGGCCATCAATGACGCGCTGAAGCGGCTTGCCACGGCGCAGGGCGTCGACGTGGTGCCGGGCCACTGCCGGGTGAGCAGCCTCAAGCCGCTGACCGGCCACATGGAGTCGGCGTCGGCGCTCGGCGCGCTGTTCAAGGTCATCCACAGCTTCCGCCGCGACAAGGTCTACGGCATCGCCGGCTTCGAATCCGCCAACTCGTATCTGGAGCTTGACCGTCAGCCCGCGCGGCTCGCGACCCGGACGGAGCCCTGGCGGCGCAATGGAAAGCCGCGGCTGGCGGGCCTGCATTCGTTCGGCGCCGGCGGGAACAACGCGCACCTCCTCGTGGAGGAATACGTGCCCCAGCTGGAATCGCGGCCGTCCGCGGGCGGGCCGCCCTCGCGTCAGTGGCATGTCGTTCCGGTGTCGGCGAGCAGCGTGGAGCAGCGGGTCGACAGGGTCGCGCGGCTGGCGGCCACGCTCAGGGCGGAGCCGGAGTTGGACCTGGACGCCGTGGCGTTGACGCTGCAACTCGGACGGGACGCGATGAAGCACCGCGTGGCCTTCCTGGCCGAGGACCGGACGCGGTTGCAGCATCAGCTCGATCGGTACGTCGCGGGCGAGCGCTCGGAAGGCGTCTTCGAAGGGAGCGCTGAGAAGAGCAAGGGGCAGCGGGACGCAGCTGCGCACCCCAGTCTCCAGGCAAGTCAGCGGGAGGCTCAGGAGACTGCGGTCGCGTGGTGCCGGGGCGCCGTGGTCGATTGGCAATGGCCACTGGAGGCGAAGCCCCAGCGCGTGCGCCTGCCCGTCTATGCATTCAAGATGCAACGGCTCTGGGTGGATGCGGCGCCGCGGCAGCCCCGGGAGGGCACGATGCCCATCGCGGAACACCCTGCATCCAGGCCGGGGGATGACACCCGGTTCCGAGCGCGGGCCGAGTCGATGATTCGCACGACGCTCAGTCCCTTCTTGCGCGTGCCCCCGGAGCAGCTCGACCTGGAGGCGGAGTTCAGCGAGCTGGGCTTCGACTCCATCCTGGTCATCAAGCTGGCCGCCGCGCTTCGCCAGGGGCATGGCTTGGTGGTCGAGCCTGCGGCCTTCTTCGAGTACTCGACGCCCGCGCAGCTCATCCAGCACGTGAGTGACCAGCTGGCGCGGGATGCGGCACCACCGTCACCGGCTTCGGACCTCCTGCCTCACGCGGGGGCCACCGCTCCGCGGAACACCGACGAGCCGATTGCCATCATCGGCCTGAGCGGGCGCTATCCCGAGGCACACGACCTGACGGCATTCTGGTCAAACCTGGCGCGCGGGGCGGACTGCGTCAGCGAGCTGCCATCCGACCGCTGGCCGCTGGATGTCTTCTTCGACGCCGACAAGGACGCAGCCATCGCGAGTGGCAAGAGCTACGGCAAGTGGGGCGGGTTCCTTGGAGGCCTCTACGACTTCGATCCGCTGTTCTTCCGAATCTCTCCGCGCGAAGTGGAGATCATTCACCCGGAGTCCCGGCTGTTTCTCCAGTGTGCCTGGCACGTCGTGGAGGACGCGGGCTATACGCCGACGGCGCTGGCATCGGAGCGGGTGGGCGTGTTCGTCGGCGCGTCGAAGGTGGGCGTGGCCGAGCAGCACCACACCTTCTTCACCATCCCCAACCGCGTCTCCTACGCCCTGAACTTGAAGGGGCCCAGCCTCGCCATCGACACGGCCTGTTCGTCGTCGCTGGTGGCCATCCACCTGGCGTGCCAGCAGCTCCAATCAGGTGACTGCACGCTGGCCATCGCGGGCGGGGTCAATACCTATACCCACCCCTACCACTTCGCGGACCTCTCCAAGCTGCAGATGCTGTCGACGGAAGGGAGGTCGAAGGCGTTCGGCGCGGGGGCCAATGGATTCGTGCCCGGGGAGGGCGTGGGCGCCGTGCTGCTCAAGCCTCTGGGACGCGCGCTGCGGGATGGCGACCACATCTACGGCGTCATCCGGGGCTCGGAAATCAACCACGGTGGGAAGACCAACGGGTTCACGGTGCCGAACCCACGGGCCCAGGCGGAGGTCATCACTCGGGCCCTGGCGCGAGCGAAGGTGCCTGCCCGGCATATCACCTACGTCGAGGCGCACGGCACAGGCACGGACCTGGGAGACCCCATCGAGATTCGGGGGCTGACGGAGGCCTTCGCCGCGCAGACGCCAGACCTCGCGTACTGCCGCATCGGCTCGGTGAAGACGAACATCGGGCACCTGGAGGCCGCCGCTGGCATCGCGGGGCTGTCCAAGATCCTGCTCCAGGGACAGCACCGCAAGTACGTGCCGTCCCTGCACTCGAGCACGCTGAATCCCCATATCGACTTCGGCAAGACGCCGTTCGTCGTTCAGCAAACCTGCGAGGACTGGCTGCCCTGCGACGCGCAGGGACAGTCCATCCCCCGCATTGCCTGCATCTCCTCCTTTGGCGCGGGGGGCAGCAACGCCCACCTCATCATCGAGGAAGCCCCGGCGGAAGCCATGACGCAAGACCCTCAGGCGCTCGTAGACGGGGCCGCGCTCTTTGTCCTGTCCGCCCGGACGGAGGAGCAGCTGCGCACGTATGCCGCGTCGTTCGACGCCTTCCTGGCGCAGGCGCCCGCGCTGTCACTGCAGGATCTCTGCTACACGCTCCAGGTGGGACGCGAGGCGATGGACTGCCGGCTGGCCTGCCAGGTTGGTTCCATCCGCGAACTGAGGGAGCGGCTGAGCGACTTCGCGCAGGGGCGGTCCACGCCCGAGTTGCTCACGGCGAACATCCGGAAGAACCCCGAGGGTCTGGCCTCGCAGGATGGCGGCGAAGCCATGAGGACAGGCGCGCTCTCTGAGCTGGGCGCGCGGTGGGTGAAGGGCGGCCACGTCGACTGGCGGAGTCTGCACGAGGGGAAGCGCAGGCGACGTCTCAGCTTGCCCCTGTATCCGTTCGCGAAGCAGCGCTACGCGCTACCGGCCACGCCAACCGCCGTATCGGCCGTGGCTCCGGCGCGCCTGCACCCGCTGTTGCACGAGAACCAGTCGACGCTGGCCGGTCCGTGCTTCGTCACGCACTTCAGCGGGGACGAGCCCTTCCTCGCGGACCACGTGGTCCGGGGCCAGAAGGTGCTGCCTGGGGTCGGCTACCTCGAACTGGCGCACGAGGCGGTGCTGCGCTCATTGGAACCGGCGGAACGCGGCTCGACGGCCATCCGTCTGGAGCAGGTCGTGTGGCTGCGTCCCTTCGTCTACTCGGCGGAGAATGCGTCGCTGACCGTCCGACTGTCGCTTGTGGCCGACGAGAGCCTGTCCTTCCGGATCACCAGCACCGGCAGGTCCGGAGAGACGATGCTGCACGCCCAGGGGCGCGCGCGCCGTGGCCCGGGTGGCGTGATTGCGGAGCGCGTGGACATTCCAGGCGCGCTGGCGGGCTGCACCCGGAAGGTGGTGAACGGCGAGGCGCTGTACGACGTCTTCCAGTCCATTGGCATCGATTACGGGCCCGCGCACCGGGTGATTGATGAACTGGCGGTGGGAGAGAACCGGGTGGTCGCGAAGGTGTCGCTGCGCGGGACGAGCCTCGCAGACCGCGCTGCCTACACGCTGCCGCCCAGCCTGCTCGATGGGGCCCTCCAGGCCACGCTGGGCCTGGCGATGGGACAGGGCGCGCTGAGAACGGCGCTTCCGTTCTCCCTGGACACCCTGCGGATTCTCCGTCCCTGCCCGGACCAGGCCTGGGTGGTGGTCGAGCGTGAACCGCGAGGCGGAGCGAATGGCCCCATCGTGTGTGCGATACGCATCACCAGCGAGGCAGGCGAGCCGTGTGTGGTGCTCGAAGGCTTCAACGCGCGGCCCATCGATAGCGCAACGGCGCAGCCGCCCGCGGACGAGCAGGCGACGCTGCTTTGGTCCCCGGAGCGTGTGCGCGAGCCAGCACCGGAAAGCCCAGCGCCGTCCTTCGACCATCACCTGGTGCTCACCTGCGGCATGTCGGGGCTGACGGCTTCGGACGTCGAGCGCGCGGTTCGGGACGGCCGTGGCTCCACGTCGGTCTCTTGCCGCGAGCTGCAATCCCGTCAGGAGCGGCTGGACCTGCGTTACCTCGACTTCGCCCGCCAGACGCTTGAACGCCTGCGCGAGACGTTGGCCGGGACGAAGGGCAAGCTGCTGGTCCAGCTGGCCTACGCGGGAGCGGACAAGGTCGTCGCGGGCCTCGGCGGCATGCTGAAGTCGGCGGCGCTCGAGAATACGCGGCTGAGCTGCCAGAGCATTGGTTTCGACGGTCCGGTGTCGGCGGAGCAGCTGGCGAAGGCTTTGCTGGAGAACGCCCGGACGCCCGGGGAGCGTGAGGTCGACTATGAAGGCGCCTCGCGGTTCGTCACGCGTTGGCATGAGCGCGCCCGTCTCCCGGTGGCGTGCGAGGCGGACACGGTCGGAGCGGTACCCTGGCGGGCCGGGGGCGTCTACGTCATCACGGGTGGTGGTGGCGGTGTGGCTCGGCTGATGGCCCAGGAGATTGTCCGGCGGTGTGAGCGGCCGACGCTGGTCCTGGTGGGGCGCTCGGACGCGAAGGAACCGCTGCTCGCCGCGTTTCGTGAGTGGGAGGCGTCCGGTGCGCGGGTGCGGTACTTCGTCGTGGACGTTGCCGACATGGCTCGGATGGCGGAGGTGGTCGCGGAAGTCCGCCGGGAGTTCGGAACGGTCCACGGCGTCATCCACACGGCCGGCGTCATCGAGGACAACCTGCTCGCCCGGAAGTCCGAGGCGGAGTTGGTCCGGGTGTTCGCGCCCAAGGTCAGCGGATTGGTGGTGCTCGACGAGGCAACGCGAGGCCTGTCCCTCGATTTCTTCGTGGCGTTCTCTTCAATTGCAGGCGCCCTGGGGAACGCTGGGCAGGCGGACTACGCGGCGGCCAACGCGTTCATGGACGCGTACATGGCGCACCGCCAGACGCAGGTGGCCGCTGGCGACCGGAGCGGCGTGAGCCGGGCCCTCAACTGGCCGTTCTGGCGCGACGGCGGCATGCGCATGGACGCGGCGACGGAAGAGGCCATGACGCTGGGCACGGGGATGGTGCCCATGCCGACGGGGACCGCCATGACGGCGCTCTACCGGGTGCTGACCGGGAGCGCGTCGCGGGTCCTGGTCACGGTGGGGCGGGTCGAGTCGATTCGGAAGTTGGTGGGCCAGGAGCCCGTGTCGCGTCGCGAGCGAGCCCCTGAGACCCCGAACGCAGGAGACCTGCAAGCGCGCGTCGAGGCGGTGTTGCTGGAGGGCGTGTCAGAGCTGCTCAAGGTGCCGCGCGAGGAGCTGGACGCCGACACCAAGCTCAGTGACTACGGCTTCGACTCCATCACCTTCACGGAGTTTGCCAACCTCCTCAATCGACAGCTTTCGCTGGGCTTGTCGCCGGTCATCTTCTTCGAGTTCACCACCGCGAATGCGCTTGCGGGGTACCTGTGTGAGAGCCACGGCCCACGATTGCTGGACCAACTGGGCGCGGAGGCCGCTGCGTTCGAGCCTGCTTCGCCGCCGTCGGCCCCCATGCCGGTCGAGCCTGCAAGGAGCGAGGAACGGGTCGCGCCCGCGCAGCCGCGCGCGAGAGAGCCCATCGCCGTGATTGGCATGGCGGGGCGCTTCCCCAGTGCGGATGACCTCGATGCGTTCTGGGGGAACCTCGTCGCCGGGAAGGACTGCATCCGGGAGGTGCCGAACTCGCGATGGGATTGGCGGGCCTATGACGGTGACCCCATCCGCGAACCGAACAAGACGGACGTGAAGTGGGGCGGCTTCATCGACGGCATCGACGAGTTCGACCCGGCGTTCTTCGGCATCTCTCCTCGCGAGGCCCGGCTCATCGACCCGCAGCAGCGGCTGCTGATGATGTACGCGTGGAAGGCCATTGAGGACGCGGGTTATGCGCCGTCAAGCCTCGCGGGTTCGAACACGGCCATCTACGTCGGGACGGGCCATTTCGGCTACGGCGACCTCATCAAGGAAGCCGGCATCCCCATCGAGGGCTACACGTCCGCGGGCCTGGTGCCGTCGATGGGGCCCAACCGGCTCAGCTATCTGCTCGACCTTCACGGGCCGAGCGAGCCGGTGGAGACGGCCTGCTCCAGCTCGTTGGTGGCCCTGCACCGCGCGATGACGTCACTGGCGGACGGCACGTGTGACCTGGCCATCGTGGGTGGCGTCAACACGATCGTCACGCCGGACGGGCACATCTGCTTCAGCAAGGCCGGCATGTTGAGCCGGGATGGCCGCTGCAAGACCTTCTCCGACCGGGCGGACGGCTACGGCCGGGGCGAAGGGGCCGGCTTCGTGGTCCTCAAGACGCTCAGCCGAGCGGAGGCGGACGGGGACGCGATTCATGGCCTCATCCTGGGGAGCGCCGAGAATCACGGCGGCCATGCGAACTCGCTGACGTCTCCCAATCCCGCGTCGCAGGCGGACGTCCTCATGGCGGCCTACCGGAAGGCCGGAGTCCCCATGAGCACGGTGGGCTTCATCGAGGCTCACGGCACGGGCACCGCGCTGGGAGACCCCGTGGAGGTCACGGCGTTGACGAGCGCGTACCAGACGCTCGTGAAGGCCGACGGGGACGCCGCCAGTGCGCAGCCTCGCTGTGGCATCGGGTCGGTGAAGACCAACATCGGCCACCTCGAGCTGGCGGCCGGCATCGCCGGCGTCATCAAGGTGCTGCTTCAGATGAAGCACGCCACGCTGGTGAAGAGCCTGGGCTGCGAGACCTTGAACCCGCACATCCGGCTGGACGACACGCCGTTCTACGTCGTTCGGGAGACGGCGCCCTGGCCGCGCCTCACGGACCGGCGAGGAGTGGAACTGCCTCGGCGCGCAGGCGTGAGCTCGTTCGGCTTCGGTGGCGTCAATGCGCACGTGGTGCTCGAAGAGTACGTGGCGCGGCGACAGGAGACCGCGAGCACGCAGGTGATGCCCGGTACGCCGGCCATCATCGTGCTCTCGGCGAAGACGGCCGAGCGCCTGAAGGTCCAGGCCCAGCAGTTGCGCGACGCCCTCCGGCATGGCCGGTATCAGGACGGGGAACTGGCGCGCATCGCCTACACGTTGCAGGTGGGCCGGGACGAGATGAAGGAGCGGCTGGCGTTCACCGTCGACTCCCTGGCCACGCTCGAACGCCAGTTGACGGCGTTCGTCGAGGGAACCGAGCTCGAGTCGGGCCTCTACCGTGGCACTGCCGGAAGCCGTGGCGGCACTGCCGTTGTTGAGGAGCCGGCGAGTGGGCTCACCGAGCGGATCTCACGGGGAGAGATTGCGCCCGTGTTGGAGTCGTGGGTTCGCGGCGGGAAGGTTCGCTGGCACGAACTCCATGCGGGTGGCCGCGCCCAGCGCATCCGCCTGCCTACGTATCCGTTCAGCAGAGAAAGACATTGGGTCTTGGACACGCAGACACCCGCGCAACCCCTCCGTGCCGGTCGCGTGGTGACACGCGCCACCGCGAACAGGAGGGCACCCATCGTGCTGCGAGACCCTAGCGACCTGGAGGCCGAGTTGATGGACGCTGCAACTCCGAAGCGCAATACCGTGGTCGAGGCACCCGAGCCGGAGCGTCCGACGCCCACCGCTCCTCCTGCTGCACCCCCGCCACCGAGCGCAGCTGCGTCGAGCAAACTGCGCGAGGAACTGGCGACGAGCCTCGCCCAGGCGCTCTACATCGACCGCGCGCAGGTCAACGCGGAGTCCACCTTCGTCGAACTCGGGCTGGATTCGATTGTCGGGGTGGAGTGGATCCACGCCATCAACAAGCAATACGGCCTGTCACTCCCGGTGACCAAGGTCTACGACCACCCGAACCTCTCACTGTTCGCGGACTACCTCGCCCGGCAGCTGGGGCCGACCGCACCGCCTCCCGCGCCGCCGCCACAGGTGGAGGCGAAGACGGTACGCGTCGCGCCCGTCGTTTCGAGCCCGCCTCCCAGCGTGCAAGCGGTGCAGGCGCCAGCGATCGTGAAGAAGGAGGTCGCACCGGCGGGCACCGTGCGAATCGCCGTCATCGGCATGTCGGGGCGCTACCCTGGAGCGGAGAACCTTCGGCAGTACTGGGACAACCTCCGGGACGGGGTCAGCGGAATCTCCGAGCTGCCGTACACCCGATGGGACGAGGCCACCGCGAAGCAGTTCCGGCAGGACCGGAACTATTGCCACCGGATGGGCGCGCTCTCGGACATCGAGTCTTTTGACCCGCTCTTCTTCCGCATGTCGCCGGCCGAAGCCGAAGTGACGGACCCACAGCACCGGCTGTTCTGGCAGGAAGGCTACCGGGCGTTCGAGGACGCGGGGTACGCCGGTGAGGCCCTGGATGGCCGCCGGTGTGGCGTCTACCTGGGCATCATGGGCAGTGAGTACGCCACGCTGTTGCAGCGGAGTGGGGCCCAGGCCATCAACACCACGGGCAACAGCTACGCCATCGCGGCGGCACGGCTGGCGTACCACCTCAACCTGAAGGGCCCGGCCATCGCCATCGACACGGCGTGTTCGTCGTCGCTGGTGGCCACGCACCTGGCCTGTCAGGCGCTGACCAGCCATGAAATCGACATGGCCCTGGTGGGCGGCGTCACGCTGTACCTGGCGCCCGAGTCATATCTGGCCATGTGCGACGCGGGCATGCTGTCGACGGGGGGCGCATGCCGGCCCTTCGACAATGGCGCGGACGGCTTCATCCCCGGCGAGGGCGTGGGCGCCATCGTCCTCAAGAGGCTTGAGGATGCCGAGCGTGACCGGGACGCCATCCTGGGCGTCATCATCGGTTCGGGCACGAACCAGGACGGCAAGACGAACGGCATCACCGCGCCCAGCGCGGCCAGTCAGATGGAGTTGGAGCGCGAGGTCTACCGGCGGTTCGAGGTCGACCCGGCCACGATTGGCTACGTGGAGATGCACGGCACCGGTACCCGGCTCGGCGACCCGATTGAGCTGGAGGCCTTGTCGTCCGTCTTCAAGGAGCGCACGGACCGGACTCAGTTCTGCGCCATCGGCTCGGTCAAGAGCAGCATCGGGCATACCTCCGCGGCGGCGGGGGTGGCGAGCATCCACAAGGTGCTCCTCGCGATGCAGCATGGCTCGCTCGTTCCGTCCCTGAACTACTCCGAGCCGAACCAGCACTTCGACTTCCAGCGGTCACCGTTCTACGTCAACACCGAGCACAAGCCCTGGAAACCGAACGGCCATGCGCTCCGGCGGGCCGCCATCAGCTCGTTTGGCTTCAGTGGAACGAACGCGCACCTGGTGCTCGAAGAGTATCCCGCGGCGTCCAGGCCGCCGACCGTGAGCGCGGTGGGGCCGGCGTCGGTGTTCGTGCTCTCGGCGAAGACGGCGGAGCAACTGGCCAGCTCCGCGGCCGAGCTTCGCCGATTCGTGCAAACGCTGGATGCAGGCGCGCTGGCCCACCTGGCGTTCACACTGCAAGTCGGGCGCGCGGCAATGGAGCATCGGCTGGCCGTGGTGGCCGGTAGCGCTTCGGAGCTGAGTCGCTCGCTGGAGGGTTTCCTCCACGGTTCGCCGGGGAAGGACGTTTTCGTGGGCACCGCGCTCGGGGCTGGGCCGGCCAGCGGTCAGGCGCCGTCCACCGACGACCTCAACGTCCTCGTGGGTGTCTGGAGACAGAGTCACAGCTACGCGAAGATCGCGGCCGCCTGGGTCCGGGGCGCACGCGTGGACTGGGCCGCGCTCCACGGCGGACAGGGCCCTCGCAGAATCAGCGCGCCGACCTATCCGTTCGCCAAGGAGCGGTGCTGGCTGCCTGAGCATGCATCCGAGGCCGCGGCGCCCATGGCGCATGCCATCACGGACGCTGGTCATCCGCTCGTCCAGCGGAATACATCGACACTGTCCGAGCTGCGGTTCACGTCCACGTTCACCGGAGATGAGCCGTTCCTGGCCGAGCATCGTGTCGCTGGCCGCAGGGTGATGCCGGCTGCCGCCCAGTTGGAGATGGCGCGGGCGGCGGTGGTGGCGTTGCTCGGTGCGGGTGAGCGGACGAAGCGCGTGCAGTTGGCGAACGTCGTCTGGCCGAGAGCCCTGGTGGTCGAGACGGGTGCCACCGACATCCACATCGGGCTCAAGCCGCAGCCCGACGGTGACCTGGCGTTCCGGATCTACAGTTCGCCTGAGTACGACAGCGGGATGGCCGTGCTGTTCTGCCAGGGAACGGCGCGACTGAAGACCGCCGACATGCCCGGTGCGGCGGAGCGGTCGCGTGTCGAACGGAACACGCTGCTGCGTGAGTGTGGCGTCGACAGCCTGGATGGCGAGGCGTGCTACCGCCGTTTCCGCGCCGCGGGCCTGGAGCATGGTCCTTCGTTCCAAGCACTGCGGCGGATTCACGTAGGCCGGGAGCAGGTGGTGGCGGACCTGTCCCTGCCGGCATCCAACGCCCGTGCGGCGGCGTCCTACGCACTGCCTCCGGGCATCCTGGATTCGGCGTTGCAAGCCGTGGTCGGTCTGGCGCGCGGCAAGGACGACGCGCCAGCGGCCCTGCCGTTCGGTCTGGAGCGCCTGGACGTGTATCGGCCGTGTCCCTCGGAGGCCTGGGCGCACATCACGCGGCCAGCCGCGAATGGACCGGACTCGGCCATGCCTTGCGTCGACATCGCCATCTACGATGCGCAGGGCACGCTGTGTGTCGAGCTCAAGGGCTTTGTCACGCGGGCACCGGAGGCGTCCCGTGAGTCGGCTGAGCACGGCCGGGAAGTCCTGCTCATGACGCCCGCGTGGACCGTGTCTTCTCCGCGAGTGGATGGCACGAGTCCCGCGAAGCCCGGCCGCCACATCGTGTTCCTGTGCGAGACGGGCAGGGCACTGGAGGCGGCGCTGCGGCCTCACGCTGGGGATGCCGAACTCATCCGGTTGGAGTCCTCTCATGACCGGATGGGAGACCGCGTCCAGGAGTACGCGGGCCGGCTGCTCTCCACGTTCAAGCGCGTCTTGAAGTCCGGGCCGCAGGGGGACGTCCTCTGCCATCTGGTCATCCCAGCCAAGGGGGAGCAGCAGTTGCTCACCGCGCTCGACGGCCTGTTGAAGACCGCGCACGCCGAGGAGCCCCGGTTGAAGACTCGGCTCATCGAGGTGCATGAGCCGGAGGGCGCTTCGCTGGCGTCGTTGCTGTTCGCCGCGACGCCGGGTGGACAGGCTCCGCTCCGGTACACACGCGGAGGCTGGCGAGAGCCGCGGTGGCAGGAAGTGGCACAGCGAGCGTCGAGCACTCCGCACAGCGAGTCCGTCTGGCGCCGGGGCGGCGTGTATCTCGTGACGGGCGGACTGGGGGGGCTGGGGATGATTTTCGCCCAGGAGATTGCAGCCCGTGCGCCAGGTGCGACGCTGATTCTCTGTGGCCGTTCGTCTCCTCGTCAGATGGAGCCCCGGTTGGCGACGCTCCGTCGTTCCGGCGTCACGGTCGAATACCTGCGCGCCGACGTCAGCCAGTTGGACGAAGTCCGGCGGTTGATTGCTGGCATCCGTGAGAAGCACGGCGCGCTGACCGGCATCATCCACGCCGCGGGCATCCTTCGGGATGGCTTCATTCGCCACAAGAGCGACGCCGAACTGAGCGAGGTGATGGAGCCGAAGGTGCTCGGCGTGTCGAACCTTGACGAGGCGAGCAAGGACCTGCCGCTGGAGTTGTTCATCTCGTTCTCCTCCATCGCGGGGGCGCTGGGCGGCGTGGGGCAGGCGGATTACGCCACGGCCAATGCGTACCTCGATGCGTACGCGCACTACCGCGCTGGGCTGGTGGCGGCGGGGCAGCGGTCGGGCCGGACGCTGTCCATCAACTGGCCGCTCTGGAGTGACGGTGGGATGAGCGTGGGCCCCGAGCTCAGGGATCTGGCGGAGCAGCGCTCCGGGCTGGCATCACTGCGCGCCAAGGAGGGACTGCAGGCGTTCTATCGCGCCTGGGAGACGGGGCAGCCACAGGTGCTGGTGCTGGTGGGAGAGCCGGCACGCTTGCGCGAGCATGTCGGGCAGGAGCGCGGCGTGAGCGACGCGGTGCCCGCCGCGCGTACGCCGGCGATGACGGGCCGCGCGGGTCAGGACGCCGTGAGCGACCACTTGAAGACGGTGTTCGGCCGGGTCCTGAAGGTTCCCCGGCAGCGCCTGCACGACGACGTGTCGCTGGGCAACTACGGCATCGACTCCATCAACATGCTGCAGGTCATCAGCGAGCTCGAACGCGACTTCGGGCCCCTGTCAAAGACGTTGCTGTTCGAGCATCGGACGCTCGGGGAGCTGACCGCACACCTGGCAGAGGCTTTCGCTGACCGCCTGGCGGGCATCTTCGGCCTTGCCCCATCGGTCGAACAGCGAGAGGAGGCCACGCGTCCGGCCAAGCGTGAACCGGCGCCCCGAGTGAGTGACGGAGGCAGCCCCACGGACGTGGCCATCATCGGTCTTGCGGGCCGCTACCCGGGCGCGAGGGACCTCAACGCCTTCTGGCGGAATCTGCGTGAAGGCGTGGACAGCATCGGAGAGGTTCCGCAGGACCGCTGGGATCACAGCGCCATCTTCGACCCGGACAAGTCTCGGCCGGGAAAGACGTACAGCAAGTGGGGCGGCTTCATCGAAGGCGCGGCGGAGTTCGACCCCCGCTTCTTCAACATCCCTCCCAAGGAGGCCCACTTCATCGACCCGCAGGAGCGCCTCTTCCTGGAGTGCGCCTATGCCTGCTGTGAGGACGCGGGCTACACGCGGGAGTCCCTGGCAAAGCTCGGCGGGGACCGTGCCGGCGGAAGCGTGGGCGTCTTCGTGGGCGTGATGTACCAGGAGTATCAGTTGTACGGGGCGCAGGAGACGATTCAGGGACGGCCCCTGTCGCTGCCGGGAAACGCGTCGTCCATCGCCAACCGGGTCTCCTACTGGTTCGACTTCCACGGGCCGAGCATGGCGGTGGACACGATGTGTTCCTCGTCGCTCACGGCGCTTCACCTGGCGATGCAGAGCCTCGCGAACGGAGATTGCGAGGCGGCCCTGGTGGGCGGGGTGAACCTGTCGGTGCATCCGAACAAGTACCTGGGTCTCAGCCAGGGGCGCTTCGTCTCCAGCAAGGGGCGCTGTGAGAGCTTCGGCGCTGGTGGTGATGGCTACGTTCCCGCGGAGGGTGTGGGCGCTGTCCTGCTCAAGCCGCTGGAGCGGGCGAAGGCGGATGGTGACCGCATCTATGGTGTCATCAAGGCCACGGCGGTCAATCACGGAGGCCGGACGGCGGGCTTCAGCGTGCCGAACCCGAACGCGCAGGCCCAGGTGATTGGACGCGCCCTTCGCCGCGCGGGTGTGGATGCTCGCACGGTGGGTTACGTGGAGGCGCACGGTACGGGCACGTCCCTGGGCGACCCGGTGGAGATCGCGGGCCTCCAGAAGGCGTTCTCCGAGTTCACCTCCGACAAGGCGTTCTGCGCCATTGGCTCGGTGAAGTCGAACATTGGCCACTGTGAGAGCGCTGCGGGCATTGCTGGGCTGACCAAGGTGCTGCTCCAGATGAAGCACCGCCAGCTGGTGCCGTCGCTCCACTCCCAGGTGCTCAACCCGCACATCGACTTCGATGGAACGGCTTTCGTCGTGCAACAGCGGCTGACGGAGTGGAAGAGCCCGGTGCAGGAGCACGAGGGCCGCCGCGTCACGCAGCCTCGGCGCGCCGCGCTGTCGTCGTTCGGCGCCGGGGGCGCGAACGCACACGTGGTGTTCGAGGAGTACGTGGAGGAGGCGAATCCGAGGGCCACTGATCGCGAAAGCCAGGCACCGGTGGTCATTCTCCTGTCCGCCACGCTGGAGGCTGGGCTCCAGGCTCGGGCCCGCCAGCTGCTGGACTGGATGCGCGACCCCGAGCTGCGTCAGGGCTCGCTGGATGACGTGGCCCATACATTGCTGAACGGCCGCGAGCACATGGTCGAGCGGCTGGCCTTCGTCGTCAGCACCTTCGCGGAACTGGAGGCGGCCTTGGAGGACTTCCTGGCGGCGGATGGCTCGCAGCCGAAGTCCAAGGGCAAGCGCGTGTGGCGCGGACGGGTCGAGCGGGTGTCGAATGGACTGACGGACGCCCTCGTTGACGAGGACATGCAGCAGACTGTCGACGCCTGGGTCGCCAAGCGGAAGTTCGACAAGCTGCTGGACCTCTGGACCGCCGGGGTATCCATCGACTGGAGCCGCCTCCATGGCGGCTCGAAGCCTAGGAAGGTGTCTCTGCCGACGTACCCGTTCGCCCGGGAGCGCTACTGGGTGCCACGGTTCGACGAGCGTTCGACTCCGGAACCCAAGCAGCACGTGGAGCTCCCCCCGGTGCCGAGCCTCCCCCGCGAGATTCCCGCGCCGGTCACGCCACGCGCTCGGATCAAGTTGGAGCCCGTGGGCCAGGTCTCCGTGGGGAACGGCGTCGAGGCGCGTCGCCTCCCGCCGATGCCCAAGGTCCTGACTCCGACGCGCTCGCCCGAGGACGCGCCTCCGGTGGTAGCGGAAGTCCGCGAGCCTGCGCGCGCGCCCGTGCAGCCTGTCTCGGAGCCACCGGTGCCCGCACCGAAGCGCCCGGCACCTGTTGCGCCTCGCACGCCCGCACCCGCCGGCGTCACGCTCGAACAGTTGCAAGCGGAGTTGACCGTCAGCCTGGCTCGCGCGCTTTTCCTGCAACCCTCCGAGGTGGACCTGGACGTCGGGTTCCGCCACATCGGGCTGGACTCCATCATCAGCGTGGAGTGGATCCAGTCCGTCAACAAGAGCTACGGCATCAACGTCGCGGCGACGCGGGTGTATGACTATCCGAACATCCGCGAGTTCTCGAAGTACCTGGGCAACGAGATTCAAAAGACGGTCAGCGCGGGCGCTCCGGCTCAGGGTGAGCCGCCTTCGTTGGATGAGCTGCTTCGCCAGGTGGAAGCCGGCGAGCTGGATCCCTCCGTCGCTCAGCAGTTCCTGACGAACAGCCAATCCTGACAACGTTCAAGCTGCCTCGGCTTCGCGGCAAGGCGGCTTGAATCGGGTCCTCTGGTCGTGTCCGAACGCGCAAGTGATTGCTTGCGCGGATTGACGCTGCATGCACATTTCATGAATACGCCCACGCTCAATGCTGGTTTGACAATCACCGCGCAATCGCTGGGGAGTTCGACGTTCCGGCGCCGGTTTGGTCTGGCCTATTCCTATGTCTCGGGTGCCATGTACCGGGGCATCGCGTCCGCTCCGTTGGTGGCGCGGATGGGGAAGGCCGGCTTCATGGGCTTCTTCGGCACGGGCGGCTGCTCGGTGGAGGAGATCGGCCGGGCGATTGATGAGATTCAATCCCAGCTGACGAAGGGTGAGCCCTTCGGCATGAACCTGCTGGCCAGTCATGGCGAATCGTCCCTGGAGCTGGAGACCGTCAAGCTCTACCTGGCCCGAGGTGTCCGCAACGTCGAGGCCGCCGCGTTCACCCAGGCGACGCCGTCCCTGGTGTTCTACCGCGTCAAGGGACTGCGGCAGGACGCCCAGGGCCGCGTCGTCTGTGACAACCGCATCATGGCCAAGCTCTCCCGTCCGGAAGTGGCCGAGGTCTTCATGTCTCCGCCGCCTCGGCGGTTGGTGGAGCAGTTGCTCCGCGACGCGATGATTACGCCGGAGCAGGCCGCGATGGCGGAGCGCGTTCCGCTCAGCCACGACATCTGTGTGGAGGCCGACTCCGGTGGCCACACAGACGGCGCGATTCCCACCATCATCCTGCCGACGCTGCTGCGGCTTCGCGACCGACTGGTGAGCCGGTACGGCTACGAAGAGCCCATCTGCATGGGCCAGGCGGGTGGCATCGGCACGCCGGAGGCCGCCGCCGCGGCGTTCATCATGGGCGCGGACTTCATCCTCACCGGCTCCATCAATCAGTGCACGGTGGAGTCCGGGATGAGCTCGGATGCGAAGCTGCTCCTCCAGGAGATGGGTGTGCAGGACACGGACTATGCGCCCGCGGGCGATATGTTCGAGATGGGCGCCAAGGTGCAGGTGCTCAAGAAAGGCGTCTTCTTCCCGGCGCGCGCGAACAAGCTCTATGCGCTCTACACGCACTACGACAGCGTGGATGACATTCCGGAGAAGGTGCGCAAGCAGCTTGAGAGCAGCTTCTTCAAGAAGAGCCTTTCGCAGGTCTGGGAAGACACCAAGGTGTACCTGCGCCGCAAGGGCCAGCAGGCCACGATTGACAAGGCAGAGGCCCATCCCAAGCAGAAGCTGGCCCTGATCTTCAGGTGGTACTTCGCTTACTCGACCCGGCTCGCCTTCGCTGGCACCGGCGAGGACCGCGTGAACTACCAGGTGCACACCGGGCCCGCGCTCGGGGCCTTCAACCAGTGGGTGAAGGGCACCGAATTGGAGTCCTTCAGCAACCGCCACGCGGACGTGATTGCCATGAAGCTGATGACGGAAGCCGCCGAATACCTCAACCGCCAGTACCCCAGGTTGGCCGGCCAGGAAGGGGGGCAGTCATGACGCGTCTCGAAATCTTGCAGGCGCTCCAGTCGGGACGGATGGCCTTGGCGGACGCCAAGAAGGCGTTGGCCGCCATCGAGGCGCAGGTGCAGCCGGAGGACTTCGGACTGGTGGTCGCGGGCGTGGGCGGCGTGGAGGCCGCGCGCCTGTCAGCCTGGGCCGTGGCACCGCCGTCGCCTGGGGACATCACCATCCAGGTGCGCGCGTCTGCCCTCAACTACCCCGACGTGATGTGTGTCCGGGGGCTGTACCCCACCATGCCCGAATACCCGTTCGTGCCGGGCTTCGAGGTGGCGGGTGTGGTCTCCGCCGTGGGGCCCGGCGTCGCCCGCTTCGCGGTGGGCGACGAGGTCATCGCCGTCACGGGACCGCTCCTGGGCGGACACGCCTCCAAGGTCAACGTGCCGGCGGACAACGCCGTGCGGAAGCCCGCGACGTTGACGTTCGAGGAGGCTTGCAGCCTGCCGGTGGTCTTTTCGACCGTCTATTACGCTTTTGAGATGGGCAAGCTCGCCGAGGGCGAGCACGTGCTGGTGCAGACCGCGACCGGTGGCTGTGGGCTCATGGCCTTGCAGTTGGCCCACCTGAAGCGGTGCATCTGTCACGGCAGCTCCAGCCGTGATGACAAGCGCAAGGTGCTCGAGCGCATCGGCGTTCCACACGTCATCGACTACACCGGTGACTTCGCGCCGGAGATTCGGAATCAGACCGGTGGGCGGGGCGTGGACGTGGTGCTCAACATGGTGTCCGGCGAGGCGATCCAGAAGGGGATCGACTCCCTGGCTCCTTTCGGGCGCTACCTCGAAATCGCGGTGCACGCCCTGAAGACCAGCCCGAAGCTGGACCTGTCCCGGCTGGTGCAGAACCAGACCCTCCACAGCATCGACCTGCGCAGGGTCGGGTTCGCCGGGCGCCTGGGGGCGCACCGCCTGCTGGATGAGATGGCCGCCATGGCGAGCGCGGGGGAGATCGTTCCCATTGTCTCGCGCGTCTACCCGGTCCGGAAGCTTCAGGACGCCCTCCAGTACGTGAGCGAGGGCAAGCACATTGGCAAGGTGGTCCTCAGTCACACGGCGGAGGAGGTCGTCGACCGCACGGAGGCGTGCATCGAGGCGATGGTTCGCCACCGCAAGCGCTTCGAGTCCTCCGCGCCTTCGAAGCCCACCGTGCCGGTGTCCCCACCTGAGGTTCGGACGGAGCGCCCGGTGACCCAGGACATGGAGCCGGTGGCGGTGATTGGGATGGCGGGCAAGTTCCCGCGCGCGAGTGATCTTGCGCAGTTCTGGCAGAACATCGCCCGGGGCGTGGACTGCATCTCGGAGGTGCCCGCCGGGCGCTGGTCGGTGGCGGAGCACTACGACGCCGACGGGAACACGCCGGGGAAGAGCTACAGCAAGTGGCTGGGCGTGCTGGAGGATGCGGAGAGCTTCGACCCGCTCTTCTTCGGCATCTCCCCGGCGGAAGCCGAGCGGATGGACCCGCAGCAGCGGCTGTTTCTCGCTGCGTGCTGGCACTGTATCGAGGACGCGGCCATCCGGCCCTCCTCGTTGTCGGATACGCGCTGCGGCGTCTTCGTGGGCTGCGGGCCCACGGACTACGGGCGTGACCTGCGTGGCGGTGACCTCAACGCCCAGGCGCTGATGGGAGGCGCGACGTCCATCCTCGCCGCCCGCATCTCCTACCTGCTGAACCTCAAGGGCCCCTGCCTGGCCATTGAAACGGCCTGCTCGTCTTCCCTGGTGGCCATCTCGCAGGCGTGTGACAGCCTCGTCCTGCGGAACTGCGACCTGGCCTTGGCGGGTGGTGTGAACGTCGCCTTCGGACCGGCGATGCACATCATGAGCAGCGACGCCGGCATGCTGTCGAAGGATGGCCGCTGCTTTACCTTCGATGCGCGCGCGAACGGCTTCGTCCCTGGCGAGGGTGTGGGCGTACTCCTGCTCAAGCGGCTGTCGGATGCCGTGCGCGACGACGACCCGATTGCCGGCGTCATCCGGGGGTGGGGCGTCAATCAAGACGGGAAGACGAATGGCATCACCGCGCCCAGTGCGAAGTCGCAGGCCGCGCTCGAGCGCGAGGTGTATCGCCGCTTTGGCATCGACGCGGACACCATTTCTCTGGTGGAGGCGCACGGTACCGGCACTCGGCTGGGCGACCCCATCGAGGTCGAGGCCCTGGTCGAGTCCTTCCGAGAGCACTCGGCGCGGAAGCACTACTGCGCGCTGGGCTCGGTGAAGAGCAACATCGGCCACCTCATGACGGCTGCCGGCGTGTCCGGTGTGCTCAAGGTGCTGATGGCCATGCGGCATCAGTCCCTGCCGCCGACCCTCCACTTCGAGGCCGTCAATCCGCACCTCGCGCTCGAAGGCTCGCCGTTCTACGTCAACACGGAGCTGAAGCCCTGGACTGGCGTCCCCGTCAGACGGGCCTGTGTGAGCTCGTTCGGTTTCAGCGGCACCAACGCGCACGTCGTGCTGGAGGAGGCACCGTCCCAGTCGCGGACCGTCGCGGGGGATGCCGTGTCACCGGCGGCGCCCGTGGTGTTCACGCTATCGGCCCGGACGGAGGTGCAGCTCAAGGAGCTGGCTCAATCGATGGCGGCGTTCATCTCGGCCACGCCGGACGTGGACCTTCGAGACCTGACGTACACCCTGCAAGTCGGCCGCGAGATGCTGGAGCACCGGTTGGCCATCCTGGCGGGCTCGCGGGAAGCCTTGCAGGAGGCGCTGGCCGCGTATCTCTCTGGCCGGCCGTCGGCGGCCGTGCTGTCGGGGCAGGCGAAGCGCACGGCAGCGAGCATCTCCGCCCTGGCCGCTGACGAGGACGGACGGGTCCTCTTCGAAAGCTGGCTGCACAAGGGGAAGCTCCGGAGGGTCGCGGACCTCTGGACGCAGGGCGTGGATGTCGACTGGCGGCGGCTGTACGCGACGCACACGCCTCGTCGGCTGCGCCTCCCGGGGTACCCGTTCTCGAAGAAGCGTTACTCCCCGCCCGTGGTGGAGGCGCAGGCCGTCTCCACGGTGAGAGGCGGCGCGGTGCTTCACCCCCTCGTCCACCGCAACAGCTCCGTCCTGGCTGAGCAGCGCTACAGCAGCACGCTCCGGGGCGACGCCTTCTACCTGGCGGACCATCAGGTCAACGGGCGCAAAGTCCTGCCCGCCGCGGCCTATCTGGAGATGGCTCGCTTCGCGGCCAGTGACGCATGGGCGGACGAAGCGGTGGGCCGGATACCTGTCCTCAGGAACATGGTCTGGACCTCGCCCTTGGTGGTGGATGACGCGGCGGAGGTCGGAGTCGCGCTTCATGCGCAGGATGCGGGGCGGCTGACGTTCGAGATTCATTCCGCGCCCGACGCAGCGGGGGAGCGCACCGTCCATTGCCGCGGTCTGGCGGAGTTGCAGGAGCGCGTGGCGCCGCGCCATGACCTCCGGCGGCTGGAGGCGGATTGCACCCTGCGCGTCCTGAGCCGGGAGCAGTGTTACGAGACCTTCGCCCGGCTTGGTTTGAACTATGGGCCCGGTCACCGTGCGCTTGTCCGGGTGCGGGTGGGGCACGGCCAAGCGCTGGGCGAGGTCGAGCTGCCCGAGCACCTGGTGGGCGACGGCCGATCGTTCGTGCTGCACCCCGCGCTGGTCGACTCCGCGCTGCAAGCGGTGGTCGGTGTGTTGGGCGACGAAGGCGGCACCGCGCCCGCGCTGCCGTTCGCAGTGGAAGAGGTCGTGGTCCATGGCCCGTGCATCCCAAGAATGTGGGCGGTCGTGCGGAGCGGGACCGGGGAGGGGATGGCACGGAAGCTCGACGTCGACTTGTGCGACGAACAGGGCGCTGTCCGTGTCTCCATCCACGCACTCTCCCTGCGGCCTCTTCCCGAGCAGCCGTCGGCCTCCGTGGCAACGGGACTGTTCCAGATGGAGTGGGTGCCTCGCGAGCTGCCCGCTGGCGATGCGGGGACGTTCGAACACCGTGTTGTCATCCTGTGCGGCATGCAGGGCGTGGACGTGGCGCAGCTGTCATCGCGGCTCGACGGTGCGGAGTGCGTGGCGGTGGACGCGTCGCATGCCTCCGTTGCGGACCGCTTCCTCCATGCGAGCGCGCAGTTGCTGGGTGTGCTCCAGCGAGTCACGACATCAAGGCTCTCGGGCAAGGCGCTGGTCCAAATGGTGGCCGCTTCAGGGGCCGACCTGCTGCTGTATGGCCTGAGTGGGATGCTCAAGACCGCGGCGCTCGAGGACGACAAGATCGTGGGCCAGACGGTGCTGCTCGCACATCCCGCTTCTTCGATCGACCAGATGGTCGAGGTGTTGCGGAACGAGGCGCGGGGGCTTGGTTCAAACTCCGTGCGCTACGACGAGGGCCGCCGGTTGCTCGCGACCTGGAAGGCCCGGTCCACCGACGCGGTCGCCACGGCTTCCTGGCCAGACAGTGGCGTCTACGTCATCAGCGGCGGGGCGGGGCGCCTCGGCTTGCGGGTCGCGGAGGAGATTGCTCAGCGCGCGCGTGGAGCGAGCATCGTGCTGGTGGGGCGCTCGGCACCAACGTCCGAAGTGGCGGCGCGAATCGAGCGCATCGCCGGCACAGGGACGCAGGTGGTGTACCGCCAGGCGGACGTCGGAGACCTGACCGCGGTCGATGCCCTGGTGCGAGAGGTCCGGAGCGCCTTCGGCCCCATCAAGGCCGTGGTGCATGCGGCGGGCCTCCTGCGTGACCGCTACCTCCGGGACAAGACCTCCGAGGAACTGCAGGCAGTGGCGTGGCCCAAGGTCCGGGGCATCGTGAACCTGGACCTGGCGACGCGCGGAGAGCCGCTGGAACTGTTCCTGGTGTTCTCGTCGATTGCCGGCGCCATCGGCAACATCGGCCAGGCGGACTACGCGGCGGCCAACGCCTTCATGGATGGCTATGCCGCGCACCGGGACGCACTGGTTCGGACTGGCGAACGTGCCGGGCGCACGCTGTCGGTCAACTGGCCCTTCTGGGAGGAGGGCGGCATGCAGGTCGATGCCGCCACGGCGAAGCGCAAGGTCCGTGAGTGGGGGCTGGCGGCACTGTCGAGCACCCAGGCCTTCGACGCGCTCTATCGCGGCCTGCGCACGGATGCGGCCCAGTTGATGGTGCTCTCGGGGCACCTGGAGGCCATCCAGCGCCGACTGACCTTGTCGGAGGAGGGCGGGGCACATCGCGCGGCGACTGGCGCGGCGCGCGCCGTGACGATTGATGACGACACCCTGAGGACGCAGGTCCGCCAGGTCCTCATGTCGGTCGTGTCGAAGGTCCTCAAGATTCCGTTCGAGGAGCTCGACGCCGACGCCGAGCTCAAGGAGATGGGCTTCGACTCCATCTCGCTGACCGACCTCGCGCACCAGCTTGCTGGGGAGTACCGGCTGGACCTGGCTCCCACCGTGTTCTTCGAGCACCCGACCATCAACGCCCTGGTGGGACGGCTGGTCAGCGAGCACCGGCCACTGCTGGCCGAAAGGCATCGCGGTGTGGCGGGCCCCGTGGCCGACACGTCGCCCGAAGACACGCTGCCGACGCCTCCCGTCAGCCGGCGTTCAGGGCGTCGTTCACCAGGCTTCAGTCCGGCGGCGGTCGCGAAGGTGCCGGGACAGCGGGAGCCGGTCGCGGTGGTCGGCATGAGTGGCGCGTTCCCCGGCGCCCCCGATCTGGCGGCCTTCTGGCGGAACCTCGCGGCGGGGCGTGACTGCATCGAGGAGATCCCCGCGGACCGCTGGAACTGGCGAGACTACTTCGGCGACCCGGCGGCGGAGGACAACAAGACCCGCATCCGGCACGGCGGCTTCATCGAAGGCGTTGGCGAGTTCGACCCCCTGTTCTTCGGCATCTCCCCGTCGGAAGCCGAGATCATGGACCCGCAGCAGCGGCTCTTGATGACGCACGTATGGCGCGCCATCGAGGACGCGGGTCACGCGCCGCAGAGCCTGGCTGGCAGCAACACCGCCATCTTCGTGGGAACGGGCAACACCGGCTATGCGTCACTGCTGGAGCGTTCTGGCGTCGCCATCAAGGGAAGCACCGCCACCGGCTCCGTGCCTTCCGTGGGACCGAACCGGCTGAGCTACCTGCTGGACCTCCATGGCCCCAGCGAGCCCATCGAGACCGCCTGCTCCAGCTCCCTGGTCGCGGTGCACCGCGCGCTCCTCGCCATCGAGCTGGGGCTGTGTGACGCGGCCCTGGTCGGCGGGGTGAACACCATCGTCACCCCGGACGCGCACATCGGCTTCGGCAAGGCCGGGATGCTGAGTGAGGACGGGCGCTGCAAGGCCTTCGCTCGCGGCGCGGACGGCTACGTGCGAGGCGAGGGCGTGGGCGTGCTGTACCTCAAGCGCCTCAGTCTGGCCGAGCGCGACGGGGACCACATCTACGGATTGTTGCTGGGCAGCGCCGAGAACCACGGCGGCCGGGCGAACTCACTCACGGCGCCCAACCCCAAGGCCCAGGCTGACCTCATCGAGGCCGCCTGGCTGCGCGCGGGCGTGGACCCACGCACGGCGGGCTACATCGAGGCTCACGGCACGGGGACGTCGCTGGGAGACCCGGTCGAAATCAACGGGCTCAAGAGCGCCTTCCACTCCCTCTACGAGAAGACGGGGGCGGCTGAAGGCACCGACGCGCACATCGGCATTGGCTCGGTGAAGAGCAACATCGGGCACCTGGAGCTGGCCGCCGGTGTGGCGGGGCTCGTCAAGGTGCTGTTGCAGATGCGGCACGGGGTGCTCGCGAAGAGCCTCCATTGTGAGGAGCTGAATCCCTACATCGCGCTCAAGGGGTCGCCCTTCTACGTGGTGCAGGAAGGCCGTCCCTGGCTCGCGCTGAAGGATGCCAGCGGCCGTCCGTTGCCACGGCGCGCGGGCGTCAGCTCCTTTGGCTTTGGCGGCGTCAACGCTCACGTCGTCGTGGAGGAGTACGTACCAAGCCACGAAGCGACTCCGACGCCGCTGCGTGGGCCGGCCATCTGCGTGCTCTCCGGTCGGACGGAGGAGCAGCTGCGGCAACAGGCCCGGCAGCTGCACGAGGCGGTGGAGCGGGAAGGGTACCGGGACGAACACCTGCCCGCGCTTGCGTACACGCTTCAGGTGGGCCGTGACGCCATGGAGGAGCGCCTGGCCTTGTTGGTGGACTCCATCGCCGGGCTCCAGGAGAAGCTCCGTGCCTTCGTGGACGGCGCGGGCGCGGGCGACGCGGTGTTCCGCGGTCACGTGAAGCGGAACAAGGACGCGCTGTCCGTGTTCACGGGCGACGACGACCTCCAGGAGGCCATTGCGTCGTGGTTGAGCAAGGGCAAGTACCACAAGCTGCTCGACCTCTGGACCAAGGGACTGTCGTTCGACTGGAACCGGCTGTACGGGGCCCAGCGGCCGCAGCGGCTGAGCCTGCCCACGTACCCGTTCTCCCGGACGCGTTACTGGGTCCCGGAAGGGGAACAGCCTGCCGGTGTGCCCACGTGGGGAGCGCTGAGGGCTGGCGGCGTGGACGCCCTGCATCCGCTGCTGCGGCGGAATGTCTCCGACCTCCGCCAGCAGGGCTACGAGGCCGTGTTCAGCGCGGACCAGTTCTTCCTCGCTGACCACGTGATTCTAGGCAAGCGGGTGGTGCCCGGCGTCGTCTACCTGGAGATGGCGCGTGCCGCGCTCCAGCTCGCCGAAGGGGAGGAGGCGGCGGTCGTCCGGCCCGTTCGCGTGACGAACGTGACGTGGCCCCAGCCGCAGGTGGTGGAGGGGCCCACGACCGAGCTGCGCGTGTCGCTGTTCCCCGAGGACGATGGGCGCGTGCGATTCGACATCCACAGCGGCTCCGACGACACGCACGTCTGCCACAGCCAGGGCCTGGTGACTTTCTTCGAGCCGAAGCCCGCGGCGGCGGTGGATGTGGCCGCCCTGAAGTCGCAGTGCCAGCGCGGTGAGCTGTCCGCCGAGCAGTGCTACCAGGCCTTTGCGTCACTGGGGGCCGCTTATGGACCGGGGCACCGGGCGCTCCGCGCCGTCTATCAGGGCGTTGACCAGGTCCTGGCGAGGCTCGTCCTTCCGGAGGGCCTCGGTTCGACGGTGGCGCCCTACGTCCTGCACCCCTCGCTGATGGATGCGGCATTGCAGGCGACCATCGGCCTGAGCGCGCAGGAGTCGCCGGCTCCCATCGGGTTGCCGTTCTCGGTGGATGCGGTGGAGGTTCTGGCTCCTTGTCCGCCCCAGCTGTGGGTCTGGATCCGGAACGCAGCGGGAAGCACTGCGGGAGGGGCTGTGCGGAAGCTGGACCTGGACCTGCTCGCGGACGACGGACAGGTGTGCATCCGGCTCAAGGGCTTCCTGATGCGGCCGGTGAAGGAGCTGCGCGCCGCGCCCGCGCCTCGAATCCTGGCTCCGGCAGAAGAGGTGGATGCCTCGCCGGCCGATGCCGGACCCTTGGGGGACCCAAGCTCGGTGCGGGACCAGATTCGCAGCGTCCTCATCACGGAGGTCGCGCGGGCCGTCAAGGTCAGCGCGGGTGACATCGAGATCAACACGGAGTTCAGTGAGTATGGCTTCGACTCCATCAGCCTGACGGAGTTCACCAGCCGGCTGAACCACGGGTATGGCCTGTCGCTCACGCCGACGCTGTTCTTCGAGCTGCCCACCATTGCAGCGTTGTCCGAGCACCTCGCTGAGAAGTACCGGCAGAACTTCGACCGGTACATGGTCGTCGCCAAGCGAGGCGCCGATTCGGGGAACACACCAGCGCCGACGAAGGCGGTGGGGCCGAAGGCGGAGGCACGGCGGCTGCGACGCATGCCTCGGCCGTCTCGGAGCGCGGAACCGCTCACGTATGGCAATGACGAACCACTGGCCGTCATCGGCATGAGTGGCCGCTTCCCCATGGCCGAGGACCTGGAGGCGTACTGGCGGAACCTGCGGGACGGTGTCGACTGCATCCAGGAGATTCCCGCGTCCCGCTGGGACTGGCGGGAGATCTACGGCGACGCGAATCAGGAGCCCGGGAAGACGCTCATCAAGTGGGGCGGGTTCATCGACGGCATCGACGAGTTCGACCCGCTCTTCTTCGGCGTCTCGCCTTCCGAGGCGGAGCTGATGGACCCCCAGCAGCGCCTGTTGATGACCTACGTCTGGCTGGCGATGGAAGACGCGGGCTACTCCGCCAGCTCGCTGTCGGGTACTCGGACCGCGCTGTTCATCGGCACGGGACAGGCCGGGTACGGCTCGCTCATCGAGCAGGCGAACGCCGAAATCAAGAGCTACGCGTCGACGGCCGCGGTGCCCTCCGTGGGCCCGAACCGGATGAGCTACTTCCTCAACATCAAGGGCCCGAGCGAACCCATTGAGACGGCCTGCTCCAGCTCGCTGGTGGCGGTGCACAAGGCGATGTTGGCCATCCACCGGGGCGAGTGCGACACGGCCATCGTCGGCGGCGTCAACACGCTCCCGACGCCCGCGGGGCACATTGGCTTCGACAAGGCCGGCATGTTGAGCCCGGATGGGCGCTGCAAGACGTTCTCGGACCAGGCGAACGGGTACGTGCGCGGTGAAGGCGTGGGCATGTTGATGCTGAAGCGCCTCTCCCTCGCCGAGGCGGATGGCGACCACATCTATGGCGTCATCCGGGGAAGCGCCGCCGGGCATGGCGGACGGACGAACTCGCCCACCGCGCCCAGCCCCAAGTCCCAGGCCGAGCTGCTGCATGCGACCTACACGCAAGCTGGCATCGACCCGCGAACCGTCACGTTCATCGAGGCGCACGGCACGGGAACCTCGCTGGGAGACCCCATCGAAATCGACGGGCTCAAGAGCGCCTTCACCGCGCTGGACCCGACGCTCGGCGCGGGCCCCGTGGACCGCGCCTTCTGCGGCCTGGGCTCCGTGAAGACGAACATCGGCCACCTGGAGCTGGCGGCCGGCGTCGCCGGCGTCATCAAGGTGCTGCTGCAGATGAAGTACAAGACGTTGGCCAAGAGCCTGCACAGCGAGCAGTTGAACCGGCACATCCGTCTGGACGGTTCACCTTTCTTCATCGTGCGCGAGACGCAGCCATGGCCCGCGTTGGAGGACGGCGCCGGCAACGTGGTTCCGCGCCGGGCCGGCGTCAGCTCGTTTGGCATCGGCGGTGTGAATGCCCACGTGGTCGTGGAGGAGTACCTGCCATCGAGTGCGCCCGCCGCGGAGGTTCCGCAAGACGCGCCGCACCTCATCGTGCTGTCGGCGAAGAACGAGGCCCGCCTCATCGAGCGCGCGCGGCAGTTGCTGCATGCCGTGGAGCAAGGCGAGGTGTCGCAGGCGGACCTGCCGTCGGTGGCGTACACCCTGCAAGTCGGCCGCGATGCGATGGAGGAACGGCTGGGGCTACTCGCGCGCTCGTTGGAGGAGCTGAAGGAGAAGCTCCTCGAGTTCACCGAGGGCAGGGGGCTGGCGGACAGCGTGTACCGGGGCCACGTGAAGCGGCATAAGGAGTTCCTGTCCGTCTTCGCGGATGACGCGGAGATGCAGGAGGCGGTGGCCAAGTGGATGGCCCGGGGCAAGCTGTCGAAGGTCCTAGAGGTCTGGACGCGTGGCATGCCCGTCGACTGGGCGAAGCTGCATGGCGGCGCGCAGCTCCGGCGACGGAGCCTTCCCACCTATCCCTTCGCGAAGGAGAAGTACTGGGTAGCGAAGCCGGCGCGCGCGGAGAACCGCGTCCGGGCCGGCAGCCGGGCGGCCCTGCATCCGCTGGTGCATGAGAACTCGTCCGACCTGCGGGGGCAGCGCTACAGCGCCCACCTCACGGGAGAGGAGTTCTTCCTCCGAGACCATGTCGTGGGCCAGGACAAGGTGCTGCCCGGCGTGGCCTTCCTGGAGATGGCGCGCGCCGCGGTGGTGAACGCCAGTGGCCTGACGCCTCCCGGCAAGGTGACACTGCGGAACGTCGTCTGGTCACGGCCCATCATCGTGACCGACGCCCCGGTGCAGGTGCACATCGGTCTGGAGGCGGAGCAGGACGGCAGCGTCGTCTTCGAAATCTACGGAGGCACCGACGAGGCGCCGCTGCTCTTCTGTCAGGGGCGGGCGCGCATCGGCGCTGGGACGGACGAGGAGGCCACTGCACCTTGCGTGGACCTGTCGGTCCTCCAGTCCGGTTGTCAGGACCGGCGACAGAGCGGCGCGGCCGTCTACCAGACGTTCGCGTCGGCCGGGCTGACCTACGGACCCACGCTTCGTGCGCTCCAAGAGCTCTCGGTGGGTCGTGGCCAGGTGCTGGCGCGGGCCGTGCTCCCCGAGCAGGTGTTGAGCAGCCAGGGGCAGTTCGTCCTGCATCCGAGCTTGCTGGATGCCGCGTTGCAGGCGGCCCTCGGTCTGCACTCGGACGAGGGAGGACAGCTCTCGCTTCCGTTCGCGCTCGATGCGCTGGAGGTGTGGGACGGGCCTGCTCCCTCGGACGTCTGGATTCACCTGCGCGATGAGACGGACGGCGCCGCGGGTAAGAACCGGCAGAAGATTTCCATCTCCCTCTGTGACCGCGACGGCAAGGTCTGGGTCCGCCTGAAGGGATTCTCCACGCGGCCCGTGCCCGCGGCCGGTGTGCGCGCTGGCGCCGAGAATCACGTCCTCCTGTTCGCGCCCATCTGGGAGGAGACGGCGCTCGCGAGCGCGCCTATCACAGCGGCGCGGCGCCGGGTGCTCGTCTTCTGTGGCGCCACCAGCGCCGTGGCCGAGGCCGCCGCGAACCGGATTCAGGGGGCGCAGAAGGTGGTCATGGGGACGTCGGCCGCCAGCGCGCCGGAGCGCTTCCGTGAGCTGGTTCAGAAGCTGTTCGAGGCCATCAAGGGAATGGCGTTGCAAGCAGGCCGCGAGGCGACGCTGCTCCAGTGTGTGGTGTCCACGCAGGACACGGAGCGGGACTCCCTGAGGGGCTTGCTCGGTCTCTTCAAGACGGCGCGACTGGAGCACCCGACGTTGCAGCTCCAGATGGTGGAGGTCGACGCGCCAACGGACGTCGAGCGAGTGGTCGCGCGGCTCCAGTCCAGCAGCACGGCGCCGGAGCTTCCGCACCTCCTGTTCCAGGACGAGAAGGTGTTGGTGACCCGGTGGCGGGAGCTGACAGCGCCGGCCCCGGAGGCGCCACTCTGGCGGAAGGGGGGTACCTACCTCATCACCGGTGGCGCGGGCGGCCTGGGCAAGCGGTTCGCGCAGACCATCGTCGAGGCCACGGAGCAAGCCTCCATCGTGCTCACGGGCCGTTCGCCGGCGGGGGATGCGCAGCGGGCATTCATGGAGTCCCTGCGGCGGCCCGGTGTGCGCGTGGAGTACCGCCCCTGTGACGTCACCCGTGCCGAGGACTGTCAGGCGCTCATCGCCTGGGTGCGGGACACCTTCGGCGGACTCAATGGCATCCTCCACGCGGCGGGCGTGATTGAGGACAGCCTGCTCAAGAACAAGGACTGGGAGGCCTGGGAGCGGGTGCTGGCACCCAAGGTCCAGGGGCTCACCTGTCTGGACGAGGCCAGCCGTAGCGAACGGCTCGACTTCTTCGTGATGTTCTCGTCCTTCGCGGGGGCCATCGGCAACCCGGGGCAGTCGGACTACGCGGCCGCGAACGCCTACATGGATGCGTATGCCCGCCAGCGGGAAGCGCGAGTGGCCCGGGGCGAGCGCTTCGGAAAGACGCTGTCGATCAACTGGCCGCTGTGGCGCGAGGGCGGCATGCATGTCGACGCCGCGACCGAACAGATGATGACCCATGCCACCGGCATGGCGGTCCTGGAGACGACCGCCGGCGTGCAAGCCTTCCAGCACGCCCTGGAGCACGCGCAGAGCCAGGTCATGATCCTGGCGGGACAGGCCGAGCGGATCCGCAAGTGGCTGGGCCGCAGCGGGCTGCTGGAAGGAACGTCGGTGAGCCCGAGCCCGTCGGCCAGCGCGACCTCAAGCACCGCGGAGCCGGGGGATGAAGTACGTGCCCGCGTCTCGGCGATGTTGTGCTCGGAGATCGCGGTGGTCCTCAAGGTGGATGCCGCCGCCGTGGACGCGGACAGTGAGCTGAGTGAGTACGGATTCGACTCCATCACCCTCACCGAGTTCGCGAACAGGCTGAACCGGGCCTACGAGCTCGACCTGACGCCGCCCGTGCTCTTCGAGTACCCGAGCGTGGATACGCTGGCGGGCTACCTGCTGCGTGCACACCGCGAGTCAATGGTGCACCACTTCGGTGAGCAGGAACGCGGCGCCACGCCGGAAGTCGTCAGCCTGGCCGAACGGATGCCCGCGGCCGAGCCAGTGACATCCGCGTTGAGGACGCGTGAGCGGAGGGGTGGCTCGCGCGGACGTTCTGTTGAACCGGCGCGGACGGACGCGCCGTCGACGTCCACGCCGGCCCGCCGGGGACCCACGCCCCTGGCCGTGGTCGGGATGAGCGGCTGCTTCCCCGGGGCCCGTGACCTGGAGCAGTTCTGGACCAACCTGGCCGGTGGTGTCGACTCCATCACCGAGGTCCCTGCGTCGCGCTGGGATTGGCGCGAGCTCTACGGAGACCCACGCAAGGAGGGGAACAAGACGAAGGTGAAGTGGGGCGGCTTCATCGAAGGCGTCGAGGAGTTCGATCCACTCTTCTTCGGCATCTCACCCGTCGAGGCCGAGGTCATGGACCCGCAGCAGCGGCTGCTGATGATGCATGTCTGGCGGGCCATCGAAGACGCCGGCTACGCCCCACACAGCCTGTCGGGGACGCGGACGGGCATCTTCGTGGGCACCGGCATCACCGGCTACAACAGCCTGGTCGAGCGGGCGAACCTCGCCATCCAGGGGTATTCGTCCACGGCGGTCGTCCCGTCGATTGGTCCCAACCGGATGAGCTACCTCCTCAACCTCCATGGACCGAGCGAGCCCGTGGAGACCGCCTGCTCCAGTTCGCTGGTGGCGCTGCACCGGGCGATGGAGGCCATCGACAGCGGAAGCTGCGACATGGCGCTCGCGGGTGGCGTGAACACGATTGTCACGCCCGGGGGACACATCGCGTTCGACAAGGCCGGCATGCTCAGCGAGGACGGCCGCTGCAAGACATTCTCAGCCACTGCCAACGGCTACGCCCGGGGTGAAGGCGTCGGCGTCGTCTTCCTCAAGCGGCTGGCGGACGCGGAGCGGGATGGTGACCCCATCTACGGCGTCATCCGCAGCAGTGCGGAGAACCATGGCGGCCGGGCCAACTCGCTGACGGCGCCGAACCCCAACGCCCAGTCGCAGCTCCTCCAGGACGCCTACCGGAAGGCGGACATTGATCCGCGCACCATCGGCTACGTGGAGGCGCACGGCACCGGGACGGAGCTCGGAGACCCGGTGGAGGTGAATGGCCTGAAGAGCGCCTTCGCGGCGCAAATCGAGGCCCGGGGTGGCGGTACGAGCCTCGAGAAGCACTGTGGGCTCGGCTCGGTGAAGAGCAACATCGGGCACCTGGAGCTGGCCGCTGGCATGGCGGGCGTCATCAAGGTGCTGCTCCAGATGAAGCACCGGATGCTGGTCAAGACGCTGCACTGCGAGCGCTTGAACCCGTACATCAAGCTGGAGGACAGCCCGTTCTTCATCGTTCAGCAGACGCAGGACTGGCCGGCCCTGATGGACGAGCGCGGGCAGCCGCTGCCCCGGCGCGCGGGCGTCAGCTCGTTCGGCTTCGGTGGCGTCAATGCGCACGTCGTCATGGAGGAGTACCTGGGGAACGCTCGGGCCAATGCGGCCAAGGCGGATGTGCCCCGTGGGCCCGTGGCCATCGTCCTCTCCGCGAAGAACGCCGAACGGCTTCGGGAGCAGGCCGCGCAGTTGCTGGATGCGGTTCGGAGCGGGCGCTGGTCGGACGCGGAGCTTCCCTCGCTGGCCTACACGCTCCAGGTCGGGCGAGAGGCCATGGAGGAGCGGTTGGCCATGGTGGTCGACTCCCTGGCGGCGCTGGAGACCCGGCTGCAGGTGTTCCTCACGGGAGGCAGGGAGGGGCTCTTCGTGGGGGGCCGCGCTGGCAGGGCGCATCCGTCCGGGAAGGGTTCCGCCGAGGCAGAAGCCGCCGTACGAGACGCGGTGACGGCGTGGAAGGCGGGAGACGCCTCGCCGTTGCTCGGGCTGTGGGCAACGGGGGGGACCGTTGACTGGACACAGCTCTACGCGGCGCCGTTGAGCCGCACCCACGTCCCCGCGTACCCGTTCGCGCGGGAGCGTTACTGGATTTCCCCCGCGCCCCCGCGGGAACAACAGACGCTTGAAAAACCGGTTGCTCAGACACGCCCATCGCTGATCGGACAGCTGCGGACGCGCATCGGCGCGGCCGCTATCGAGGGAGAAACCGTCAATGATTGAGTCGCTTCCGCGCCTCCTCGGAGCGCAGCTCGAAGCCATGGGCTGCTTCACGCGGCTGCCCGCGCGCCTCGACGAGATGCAGGCCTCGTCTGGAATCTCACCGCGGTACGCGCGCTGGTTCAGTGAGAGCGTCGCGGCGCTGGTCCGGCACGGCGTCCTCTCCACGCGCGATGGAAAGACGTACACCCGGTCCGGGCCTCCTTCGCGTCCCGATGAGGTCTGGCAGGAGTGGGAAGGGTCGCGCTCGCGGTGGACGCAGGATCCGAACACGCGCGCGCTGACCACGTTGGCGGAGACCACCATCAAGGCGCTCCCCGACATCCTCGTGGGCAGGCAGCTGGCCACGGATGTGCTCTTCTCGCGTGGCTCGATGAGCCTGGTCGAGGGGGTCTACAAGCACAACCCGGTGGCCGACTTCTTCAACGACGCGCTCGCCCGGAGTGTGGTGGCGTACGCCGAACTCCTGCGCGAACAGTCCCCGGGGGCACGCGTCCGCATCCTGGAGATCGGGGCGGGCACGGGCGGCGCCACCGCGCACGTCCTGGCCATGCTGCGCACCTGCGCGCTGGACGTCGAGGAGTACTGCTTCACCGACGTCTCCCCGGCGTTCCTCCAGCACGCGGAGAAGACGTACAGCCCCGGCAACCCGTTCCTGACGCGCCGGCTGCTGGACATCGATGTCCCTCTGGAGGCGCAGGGGATTCCCCGTGCGCACTTCGACATTGTCCTGGCCAGCAACGTGTTGCACGCGACGCCGGACATCCGCCGGACCCTGCGCAACGCCAAGTCCGCGCTGGCCCAGAACGGGCTGCTCATCCTCAATGAGATCAGCCACAACACCCTCTTCGCGCATCTCACATTCGGGTTGCTCGACGGATGGTGGAGCTACGAGGACGAGGACCTGCGGATTCCTGGCTGCCCGGCGCTGGCTCCTGAGACGTGGAAGGCAGTGCTCGAATCGGAAGGATTCAGCTCGGTCTTCTTCCCGGCGGCCGATGCTCACGAGCGTGGCCAGCAGGTCATCATCGCGGAGAGCGATGGCGTCATCCAGCCCATCAGCCCGCGCGCCCAGCGGCAGCGGGCCCCGGAGCCTCGCCCCGTCATCACGGATGCCACGTCCATCGAGGAGCGGGTCCGGGACGTCATCAAGGCGTGCGTCGCGAAATCCCTCAAGGTTCCGGAGTCGCAGATCCAGGTCGACTACAGCTTCGCGGACTACGGCGTGGATTCGATCATCGCCGTGAACCTGAGCAACGCCATCAACGACGCCTGTGGCACGTCGCTGCCGACGACGGTGCTCTTCGACTACAACAGCGTCGCGGCGCTGAGTCAGTTCATTGCCCGGAATCACGGCGCCGAGGCATCGCGGCTGTTGGACGACAAGCCGCGAGAGGCGCCTGTGCCCCCGCGCGAAGTCCTTCGTGATGACAGGGAGGCGCCGCTGCCCGTCGCCGTGAGTTCCCTCCGGAAGACGGTGGCGGTCGCGACGGCGGAGGAGCCCATCGCCATCGTGGGAATGAGCGCCCGCTTCGCCCAGTCCGACTCGGTGGAGGCGCTGTGGCGGCACCTGGAGGCGGGACGCGACCTGGTGGAGGACGTTCGCCGCTGGGACCTGGCGAGCCACTACGCCTCCACGCTGTCGGGCGAGGGCGACCGGTGCATGCGGGGCAGCTTCATCGAAGGCATCGACCGCTTCGACCCGTCCTTCTTCAACATCTCCGCGCTGGAGGCCCGATGCATGGACCCGCAGCAGCGGCTGTTCCTGGAGGAGTCCTACAAGGCGCTGGAGGATGCCGGGTACGCGGGGAGCACGCCGTACCATCAGCGCTGCGGCGTGTACGTCGGGTGCGCGAACGGTGACTACGCGACGCTGCTTCCACGTCAGGCTCCGGCGCAGGCGTTCTGGGGCAATGCCAGCTCCGTCATCCCCGCACGCATCGCCTACTTCCTGAATCTGCAGGGCCCGGCGCTGGCCGTGGACACCGCCTGCTCCAGTTCTCTCATCGCCATCCACCTGGCATGCCAGGGCCTGTGGCGGCGGGAGACGAATATGGCGCTGGCCGGTGGCGTCCATCTGAACTCGACGCCGACGTTCTACGTGCTCTCCAGCCGAGGCGGCATGCTGTCGCGCAAGGGGCGCTGTGGCACCTTCTCCGATGAGGCCGACGGCTTCGTGCCAGGGGAGGGCGTGGGCGTGGTGGTGCTGAAGCGGCTGTCGGATGCCATCGCGGATGGAGACCACGTCCGCGGCGTGATTCGTGGCACCGGCGTCAACCAGGACGGCACCACCAATGGGCTCACCGCGCCCAGCGGCAAGTCACAGGAGCGGCTGGAGCGGGAGGTCTACGAGCGCTTCGGGGTGAACCCGGAGGACATCCAGATGGTGGAGGCCCATGGGACGGGCACCCGGCTGGGCGACCCCATCGAGTTCGATGCGCTGACGAAGTCCTTCGGCGCCTATACCCGCAAGCGGGGCTACTGCGCCTTGGGGTCCATCAAGACGAACCTGGGCCACACCGCGACCGCCGCGGGCGTGGCGGGCATCATCAAGGTGCTGCTGTCGATGCAGCACCGGAAGATCCCCGCGTCGCTGCACTGCAATGCGACCAACCCGGCGATCGACCTCGAGCGCAGTCCGTTCTTCGTCAACACCCAGACCCGGGGCTGGGACGTGGAGCCGGGAAAGCCGCGCTGCGCGGCGGTGAGCTCGTTCGGATTCAGCGGCACCAACGGGCACGTCATCCTCGAAGAGGCGCCCTTTCAGGAACGACGCATCTCGGGACAGGCGCCGGGATACCTCATCGCCTTGTCGGCGCACACCGCGGCCCAGCTGAAGGCGTTGGTGGAGCGGCTCGCCGCGCACCTCAAGCTCGAGCGGATCGACTGCGATGACATCAGCAAGACGCTGCTGCTGGGACGGCGCCACCTGGCCCACCGTCTGGCGTGTGTGGTCCGTGACGAGCGGGAGCTGTCGGCCGCGTTGGAGACGTGGCTGGCGAAGGGAAGGGCGCCCGGGGTGCACGTCTCGGAGGTCAACGAGAACACCCGGCGGGAGCAGGCCGAATTCCGGCGGTACGGCAATGCATGCATCCAACAGTGCGCGGAGGGCGCTCCGACCGCTGAGTACCTGGAGAAGCTGGCCGTCATCGCGGACCTCCATCTTCAGGGTTACACGTTGGAGCTGGAGGGGTTGTTCCGCGCTGGCCGCTCGCGGCGGATTCCCCTGCCGAGCTACCCCTTCGCCCGGGAGTCGTACTGGGTGGCGGGAGAAACCCCGCTCGCCGAGCGCCAGCCTCCACCGGCGCCGCAGCGGCTGCATCCCATGCTCCATCGGAACGGGGCCGGACCGGATGGAACGGGGTATGCCTCCACGTTGAACGGGAACGAGCCGTTCCTGGCCGATCACCAGGTCAACGGCAACAGGGTGCTCCCCGCCGTCGCCTATCTGGAGATGGCCCGGGCCGCCGTCGTCCACCGGACGGGCGCCACGAGCACGGGCGACATCCGCTTGAGCAACGTCGTCTGGTCACAACCCATCGTCGTCAACGGCGTCAACCGGGAGATCCACCTCACGCTCGACGGAGCCAGTGAGGGAGGTGGTGCGTTCTCCTTCGAGGTGCAGACGGCTGGCGCGGGACAGGGCAGTAGGGCGGTGCTCCACAGCCAGGGGCAGGCGCAGCGCATGGCGTTGCCGCGTCCACAGCGTGTCGACCTCGGTGCCCTGAGGGCGGCGTGCGGCCGCGAGGTCGTCGCGGGCGGCACCCTCTACACGAACTATCAGCGGCTGGGCCTGCAGTACGGTCCCGCGCATCAGAGCGTTCGTGAGGTGTACGTCGGCGACGGGCAGGTGCTCGCGGAGGTCGTGCTGCCCGACGGCGTGGCGGAGAGCGACGCCTACATCCTGCATCCCAGTGTGCTCGACGGGGCGCTGCAGGCCATCATGTGCCTGCATCCTGGCGGTGACCGCGGTGAGCTGCCCTTCGCTCTGAAGGAACTCCAGGTCTTCTCCGCGTGCGCCAGACCTACGTGGGCCTGGATTCGCCGCAGTCCCGACAACGAAGCCCCTTCCGGACGACGGGAAGGCATGACGCAGCGCTATGACCTGGACCTCTGTGATGACCAGGGCCGCGTCGCGGTGGTGCTGCGGGGGTTCTCGACTCGGCCGGTGTTGACGGCGCCCGTGCGCGAAAGTGCCGACACCCTGGTCGGTGATGTCCTGGTGGCCCCGGTATGGGAGACCGCTGTCATCGAGCCGGAAGTGGCCACGCCTTCTGCCACGCAGCACGTGTTGGCCGTCGGCGCCACGGATGAAATCGCGGCAGGTCTCGCAATCCGGTGTGGACGTGTCGAACGCCTGGTCATCGACGAAGGTGACAGCATCGAGCGCATTCGCGACCGGCTGCGCGGGCTGGATCGAATCGACCACGTGGTGTGGGTCGCGCCCGAGGAACCCCTGGCGTTCAACGAGGTGGCTCCCCGGCAGTCGAAGGGCGTGCTGTCACTGTTCCGCTTGGTGAAGGCACTCCTGAGCGCTGGGCACGGAAGCTCACGCCTGGAGTGGACGGTGGTGACCTATCGCGCGCAGTCCACGGGCCGAGGCGATGAGGTGGACCCCACGCATGCCGCGGTGCACGGGCTGATCGGCTCGATGGCCAAGGAGTACGGGCATTGGAAGGTCCGGCTCGTCGACCTGCCAGATGCGGGCGCCTGGCGGGACGCTGCGCTCTGGGACCTCCCGTTCGATGCCCAGGGCAATGCCGTCGTGTACCGGCAGGGGCAGTGGCACCGGCAGAAGCTGCTACCGGTCGACTGGGACGCGTTCGCCGCGAGCACGCCCTCCGTCTACCGGGATGGCGGCGTGTACGTCGTCATTGGCGGGGCGGGCGGGCTCGGCGGCGTGTGGACCGAGTTCATGATTCGCAAGCACCGGGCCCACGTCTATTGGCTGGGCCGGCGGCCGGTGGATGCGGACATCGAAGCCAGGCTGCGAGAGCTGGGGGCGCTGGGCCCTCGGCCGACGTACCTCCGCGCGGATGCCGCGGACGAAGGCGCGCTGCGAGAGGCCTACCGGAAGATTCGGGAGCAGCACTCCGCCATCCATGGCGTCGTGCACTCGGCCATCGTATTGAGGGACCAGAGCCTGGCGGCGATGGACGAGGACCGCTTCCGCGCGAGCCTGGCCGCCAAGGTGGAGACCAGCATCCACATGGCCCGGGTGTTCCAGCAGGAGCCGCTGGACTTCATCGTGTTCTTCTCATCCATCAACAGCTTCACGAAGGCGCCGGGGCAGAGCAACTATGCGGCCGGGTGCACCTTCGTTGACGCGCTGGCCTCGCACCTGGCGCAGACATCGCGGTGCGCGGTCAAGACGCTCAACTGGGGCTATTGGGGCAACGTGGGCATCGTGGCCACGGAGGAGTATCGCCGCCGGATGGAGCAGTTCGGCATCGGCTCCCTGGCTCCCGCCGAGGCGATGAAGGCGCTGGAAACCCATCTGTGCTCGCCGCTGGAGCAGGTGGGGATGCTGAAGACCACCCGGCCCGCAGCGCTGGCTGGCGTCAGCACAGATGACCGGCTCAGTGTTCAGCGTGGCCCTGCGCGCGCGTCACTCGTCGCATCGGCGACCCGGGGCGCCGCCGCCCGCGCCGCGGGAATCGCGGAGACGAAGGCCGCGGTGGGGCTCGAGGCAGAACGGCTGGCGGCGGTCGAGTCGCTTCTGGTGGACCTGCTGGCCGCCCAGTTGCATGACATGGGGCCCGGTGTGGCCTCCAGCCATCGCCACTGGTTCACCGAAAGCATGGCCATCCTGGCGCGTCGTGGCTACGTGGCCGCTGACGGCACCCGCTTCCTCGAAGGAAAGGTGCCGGACCGGGAACAGGCGTGGGCACGGTGGACGCAGTCGAGCGCCGAGTGGCGGCAGGTACCCACGTTGCGAGCCGTCGTCGGGCTGCTCGAACCGGCACTGCGGGCGCTCCCTGACATCATCACCGGCAAGCGCCGCACCACGGACGTGATGTTCCCGGGCGGCCGGATGACGCTGGTCGAGGACCTCTACAAGCACAACCCCGTCTCCGACTTCTTCAACCAGGCGACGTCGGCGGCCGTCGCGGACTGCGTCGCCGAGCGCGTGCGGAGCGCGCCTTCCGCCGGGCTTCGAGTGCTCGAAATCGGCGCGGGCACGGGCAGCACGACGGCCTCGGTGCTGGCGGCGCTGGCGCCATACCGGACGCACGTCGCGGAGTATTGCTTCACGGACGTGTCGAAGGCCTTCCTGCTGCACGCGCGAGAAGCCTATGGCGCGGCCCATCCGTTCATGCGGTTCCAGTTGTTCGACGTGTCACGTCCGCTGGCGGAGCAGGACCTGGAGCAGGGCGCCTACGACATCGTGATTGCCAGCAACGTGATTCACGCCACGACCGATGTCCGGGAGAGCCTGCGGAACGCAAAGGCGGCGCTGGCCCAGGGTGGCGTGCTGGCACTCAACGAACTCACGGCCAACACGTTGATGGCGCACCTCACGTTCGGGTTGCTCGACGGGTGGTGGGCGTTCGCGGACAAGGCCTCGCGGCTGCTAGGCGGTCCGGCGCTCTCTCCTTCGCTGTGGAAGCGCGCACTGGAGCGCGAGGGCTACCGCTCGGTCGCGTTCCCCGTGGAGGACGCGCATCACCTGGGGCAGCAGATTGTCCTCGCGGAGAGTGACGGCATCGTCCGGCAGCCTCGGGCCGCTCGGACGAAGGCACTCGCAGGGCGGGGGGAAGACGCGCGTCACACCGTCGCCGCGCCGGCCGTCGCGTCGCCGAAGTCCACGGGCCTGTCGGGGGGCGAGCTGCGGACCGTCGTCCGGGACTGCCTGGCCGCGTGCGTGGAGATGGCGCCAGCGGCGGTTGCGAACGACCGCAGGTTCACCGAATACGGCGTGGACTCCATCATCGCCGTCAAGCTGATCAACGCGATTGGCCAGCGGCTGGGCCTGGTGCTGGAGACCACGCTGCTGTTCGACCACGGCACCGTCGACGAGCTCGCGGACGCGCTGGTGGCCCGGTATGGCGCTCAGCTCCAGGTGTCGCGTCCCCTGGCGAAGAAGGCGGCGCCCGCGCCGCAGCCTGAGGTTCCCGCGGCGCTGGGGCTCACGCCCTCCGCCGAGGCGCCCCTGGTGTGCAGGGTGCTGTTGGAGCGGCCGGGGCAGGCGGATGACATCAAACGCATCATGAACACCGCGCAGCCGCTGGAAGACCGCGAGGTCCGTGTGGCGGTGAGGGCGTTCTCGCTCAACTTCGGCGACCTGCTGTGCATCAAGGGCCTCTATCCCACGATGCCTCCCTATCCCTTCACCCCGGGCTTCGAGGCGAGCGGCGTGGTGGTGGAGATAGGGGCGGCGGTGCGCTCGCTCAAGCCGGGAGACGCGGTGGTCGCCGGCATGGGAGAGATGCTGGGCGCGCATGCCACGTCCATCGTGTGCTCCGAGTCGCGGGTGTTCCTCAAGCCCGCGAACCTGAGCTTCGAGGAAGCGTGCGCGTTGCCCGCCGTGTCGCTCACCATGATTGACGCCTTCAAGAAGGCGGACCTCCAGCCGGGCGAGCGCATCCTGATTCAGACGGCCACGGGCGGCACGGGCTTGATTGCCGTCCAGCTCGCGCAGCTTCAGGGCGCGGAGATCTTCGCCACCGCGGGCTCGGCCGAGAAGCTCGAGTACTTGAAGCGTCTGGGCGTCCATCACTGCATCAACTACCTCGAGGAGGATTTCGAGGCGGCGGTGAAGCAACTCACCCATGGCGAGGGGGTGGACGTGGTCATCAACACCCTGTCGGGGACCGCCATCCAGAAGGGCGTGAGGTGTCTGCGGCCGGGAGGCAGGTACATCGAGCTGGCGATGACCGCGCTCAAGTCCGAGAAGTCGTTCGACTTGTCCGTGCTCAATGACAATCAGACTTTCTTCAGTCTCGACCTGAGAAAGCTGGCGAGCTCGCGGCCGGATGTCATTGCCCGGCATCAACATGAGTTCGTCAGACTGGTGGAGGAGGGCAAGCTCCGGGCGACCATTCACCGCACGTTCCCCTTCAGCGACGTGCAGAGCGCGTACAAGGCCCTGGAGGACCGGAAGAACATCGGGAAGATTGTCGTCACCATCGACTCGCCGCATCTGGATACACAGGACGTGAGCGCGCCTGCCGCGGTGGGCCGTTCGACGGAGCCCCTGGACCTTGGCGCGTTCACCCGCTTCCAGGAACTGGTCCGTCTCAACGGCAGCACCGAGGGCCGGCCCATCTTCTGGTTCCACGGCGGCATGGGCGGCGTCGAGGTCTACCGCGCCCTGTCCCAGGAGATCCGCCGTCCCTTCCTGGGGATTCAAGCGCGCGGCTGGATGAGCCAAGAGGCGCCCATCGCCGGCATCGAGGCCATGGCGTCCTACTACGTGGACATCCTCCTGGCGGCCCAGCCCGAGGGGCCCTATGAGCTGGGGGGCTACTCCCTGGGCGGAATGCTGGCCTACGAGGTGACTCGCCAGTTGCAGGAACGCGGGGCGCGGGTGGCTTCCATCGTCATGCTGGATGCACCCGACAGCACCCATCTGGATGTGTTCCAGTTCTCACGGCGCACGGCGACGTTCCAGGCGGTCAACACGGCCCTGTTCTCCTCCATTGCCCATCACCCGGAACGGCTGGAGCAGACGCTCATCCACCGCGATGAGGTGGAGGCGGACCTGGATGACACGGCTCTGCTGCGCCAGCTGATGGGGCTCGCGCAGTCGCGAGGCCTGAGCAAGGACGAGAACCAGGTGCGTTTCATGGTCGAGCAGAACGCTCGGGTCCATGCGGCGTACGACGTGGGCCGGTTCCGGCTCAAGCCCCTGCTTCGTCCGGAGGAGGTGGCGGTGTTCTATCTGCGCAATGGCAGTTGCAGCTTCTTCGGCAACCTGGAGCCGTATCTCACCCTGACGCCCGGCGAGTTGACGTTCGACGGAACCAACTACTGGGCGGAGTGGGAACGGTTCCTGCCCCGGATGCAGATTCTGGAAGTCGCTTCGTCAAACCATCTCATGTTGCTCGCGGAGCCCGCTGTTCAACGGGTGATTGCCGGATTCTGTGCCCGGTTCTACGGGAAATAGTTGTTACGAAAGGGCGTTCGAAGTGAAGAAGACACTGGTTCAGGTTCAGGCGGCGGTGACGCGGTCGGTGGGCATCGTCATCCACAAAGTGGTGCCATCATTCCGTCTGGCGGTCGCCCGGTTCCAATACAACATGGCGTCGAAGATGTACTCACACCAGGGCTACAAGTTCATCAACTGTGGCTACGCGGACATGGAGGGCGACCACAAGGCGGTGGATTTCAACCGGCCGGAGAATGTGTATGTGTTGTGGGAAAGCCTGTACCAGCGCGTGGTGGGGCAGGCGGAGCTTTCCGGTCGCGAAGTGCTGGAGGTCGGCTGCGGCCGCGGCGGTGGCAGTGAATACCTGATGACGCGGCTGAAGCCTCGCTCACTGACGGCGGTGGACCTCTCCGACGTGGCCATCGCGCGCTGCAAGGAGAACTACCGGCTGGACGGGCTGTCCTTCCAGGTGGGCAATGCCTGCGCGCTCCCGTTCGAGGACAGGCGCTTCGACGTGGTGGTGAATATCGAGTCGTCGCACTGCTACCCCTCGCAGTTGACGTTCTTCGAGGAGGTCAAGCGGGTGCTCAAGCCCGGGGGCGCTTTCTGCTTCGCGGACATCACCGAGTCCGCCGAGCACACCGCCCGCATCAACGAAGAGTTCAAGGCGCTGGGCTTCACGGTGGTCCACCATGAGAACATCACGGCGAACGTGGTGAAGGCGTTGAACGTGGTGAAGGAAACGCCTCAGTTCACCGAGGCCTTCGAGCGCTGGGAGTCGCCGAACAAGAAGGGCAACATGAAGGTCCCCTTGATGGTCATCAACGGGACGCTGAAGGACCTGAACTCGGGCAAGGAGTACCAGCGCTGGGTGGTGCGCCGCGAGGAGGCGACCGAGCGCCCGGTTGCTGGCGAGCAGGCGCGGGCCGCCGCTGCCATGGCGTGATGCGGATGGTGCGCCAAGGGGGCGCGCGAGCGGTGGCCCGCTCTCGCGCCCACGTCCTGGCTAGTCGTCCTGGCTCGGAGCGGGAGCGGGCGCAGGGGCCGGCTGCGGACGGCGGGAGTCGAAGGCCATCAAGATGGCGCCGACGACGAGCGCGGCGTCCGCGACGTTGAAGGCATACCAGGGGTTCACCGGCCAGAACCCGAAGTCAGCGACGACGAAGTCCGTCACGCTGCCCAGGCGGACGCGGTCAATCAGGTTGCCGACGCCGGCGCCGACGAGGCCGAGCGCGACGTGCAGCCGGTAGTGGTCCGCGGGCGTCTGGCGGACCAGGTGGATGACCAGCAGGAAGACGGGGATGGCCACCGCGCTGAGGATGAGCTGGGCGTAGGGCAGCGACCGGAACATGCCGAAGGTGATGCCGGTGTTCTCCACGTACTGGAAGCGGATGACGTCGCCGAAGACGCTCATGCCGGTGTAGCCCAGGGGCTTCACGTGCTCGCGGACCAGGACCTTCGTCCATTGGTCGAGGATGAGCAACAGCGTGGCCAGCCCGCCCACGACAAGGTACTTTCGACGCTCCGGAGTCATTTGCGGCGCAGCCTCCTACAAATGAGGTGGCCGGACAACCACCGGGAGTGTCGGCGAGCGGATGCACATCGTGCTCGCAGGGCCACTGGCAGACCGAGTTACCGCGTGGGGAAGGGCCAGGCGACGAGGGCCACCGGTACCGGTGTGGGCCGCTCCATGTACAGGGAGTGCGCGAACGGGCCGACCTCCCTTGTCTCGGAGAGTGCGTTGAACCGGCCTGTCATTTCGAGTTCGGCCCCACTTCGCTCCATCGAATGGTCGATGAACAGCGTCAGGACGCCTGTGTGGACCCAGCCGAACTCGAAAGTGAAGAGTCCCACCACGCATTCCAGCCGTCCCCGGCGAGGAGGGTGGCCTCCGGCGATGAGCGCCTCCGCGACGCGGGCGGCGGGGGCTGAGTCCAGATGGCTCTCGCTCAGGCTCCAGGATGCAAGAGGGCGCTCGAAGCGGATGGGGGTGCGCAGACACAGCACCGCGTGTTGAACCGCAGGCGGGAGGGAGGCGTCTTCACCCAGCAGCGCCGCGGCGCGCGCGAAGCGGCTTGCGTCGGAGGGCTCTGTGGCGACGAGATAGTTCCAGGCCGCGGAGAAGGGGCCGCCTCCGTATTCCACCAGATAGTCGTCGGGAGCTTGAACCCCCACGGCGGCCGTCCCTTCGGGGGCACGGTAGTAGCCGTATTTCTGGAGCGTTTCCAACTGCCAGAGCCCCGGGCCCACCCGGCCAAGGCGGGCAGCCCAGCGGTCGCTCGGAAAGTCCCTGGCTTCAGGCATTCGCGGCCGTGTCCAGGCCCAGTGCGTCGTCACCGCCCAATCACCCATGGCGAAGCATCCCAGCACGAGGGCCAGGGGGAAACGAGTGCTTCTGTTCGTCCAACGGCCGGACCAAGATGGGGGCAGTGTCTTCCCGTCTCGCCAGTCGCCCGCGTTGTTCCCGCTGCAACCTGGCGCTTCACCTGTGTCTGTGTGACGAGATTCCCCAGGTCCACACGCGGACGCGAATCCTCCTCCTGCAGCACGTGATGGAGATCGCGAAGAAGAGCAACACCGGCGGCGTGGCCGCGCTGGCGCTGGTGAACTCGAAGCGCCTCATCCACGGCTCCCTCAGCGGGAGCGCGGAGCTGGAGCTGCTCTCCGAGCCTGGGACGTGGCTGCTCTATCCCGATGGGCCGCCACCCCGGCCCGATACGCCGCCACCCCGGCAACTGGTGGTGCTGGACGCGAGCTGGTCCCAGGCGCGGCGGATGACACAGCGGGTCGCCGCGCTACGGACGCTGCCTCGCCTGGCGCTGCCGCCACCGGAGCCAGGACTCCTCCGGCTCCGCGAACCCTCGCACCCCTCCGGGATGTCCACCCTGGATGCCGTGGCTCGAGCGGTGGCGGCGCTGGAAGGGCCCGAAGTGGCCATGCCCCTGGCGCGGCTCGCCGCGCTCCGAGTCCAGCGGATCGCCGAGTGTGGGACGTTGTATTGAGCCCCAAGTATCCGTGCGCGGCTCCGTGTCTTCGTGAATTGACACGCGCTTGAGCCGGTCTTGATGGACTCGGGGTGTTTGTGATTGCGCTGCCAGGAGGCATTCGCCGCTTCTCCGCGGAGCCGACGCTGGCTCGCGGCGGCGCCCGACACCGCGATGTCAGTGGCGTGAGTTAAAGAGAATGTCGCGGCAGATGAACCTCCTCCAGGGACCTCATGAAGAAACAGAAAAACTCGCTCTTGCGGATAAAATGAAATCCGCGTAACATCTCTGTGACGTCAGCGTAGGCTGGCTCTTCTATTTCAAGAAGTTACGAGGGGGCGCCCCGGGATGTTCAGGGGCGTTGCCGGGCGGATGTGACGGTATCCGTGCCCAAGGCGGCATGGGCGTCCTCCTGGGCGTGGTGTGTCTTTCGATTGGGCGGCTCAGATTCTTCAACCAAGGCTCTGCGGCCCATCGTCGGCTGCGGGGCTGTTCTTAATTCTTCGCCATGTCCGCACGCATCAGAGAGCGTCAGGAGAGCTGGGGCACCATCATCTACGACAACCTCCGCGATGAGTTCTCTGCGAAGGTGTTCGAGGGCTGCGTGCCTGTGCCGCGGAGTCCCATCGGTTGTGGATGGCTCGTCACCGCGCCGTGCAACCTCGTGTGTATCCACTGCTACGGGAACGTCGAGGACCTGCCGTCGAAGCGGCTCTCCACGCCCCAGCAGCTCAAGGTGGCCGACGAAGTCATCCGCGCGGGAATCATGCGACAGATTCTCTCCGGCGGTGAGCCGTTGATGCGCCGAGACACGCTGAACGTCATCGACAAGCTCACGGACCATGGTGTCGCCACCATCCTCGGTACCAACGGCACCTTCCTGACGCAGCAGATGATGAAGACGGTGTCTCGCTGCACGCGCGTGGAAATCAGCCTCGATTCCATGGACGAGCGGGTCAACAACGAGATTCGCCCCAGCCGCAACGCCAAGGGTAACACCTACCAGGAGACGCTCCGGGCCATGGGCCTGTGCGTGGACCATGGCGTGGCGCCGCGAATCCTGACCTGTCTCAACCGCCACAACAGCCAGCATGTCGAGGAGCTGGCCCAGTTCATCTACGAGCGGGGCATCCGCGACTGGGCCATCTCCTGGACGCTCTCCGCCGGCCGCGCGTATCACATCTACGGCGAGTTGATGCCGGAGGAGACGTCGCACGTCACCGCGGCCGTGGAGCGGCTGCGGGTGCGCTACCCGGACATGCAGATTCGCCTGTCGGACCGCACCGTCAACTACAGCCGCTACTACTTCCTCATCTGGCCAGACGGCATCATGGGCACCGAGGAGATCGTCACCGGCAAGAAGCTCTTCTTCGCCTCGCTGGTGACGGGCTCCGTCCAGGACGGTTGGAAGCAAGAGAACTACGACCTGGACGCACACTTCCGGAAGTGGGTGGGGGACCGCATCGAGGTCATTCCCGCGGAAGGCCGGAAGCCCCTGGTCGCATAGGATGTCCGTGGCATGGAGCTGATTGACGTCATCGACACCCAGGGACAGGTGGTGGGGAGCGCGCCCCGCGACCAGATCTACGGCCAGAAGCTGCCCCATCGCATCGTGCATGTGATGGTGGAGCGCGACGGCAAGGTCTTCCTGCAGCGGCGCTCCCGGCACATGACCTTCATGCCCGGCCACCTGTGCACGTCCGCGGGAGGCCACGTGAGCGCGGGCGAGGCGCCCCTGGAGGCCGCCCAGCGGGAGCTCCAGGAGGAACTGGGCCTGGAGGGCTCGCTGGTGCCCGTGGCGGAGTTCGTCTTCGACGATGGGCACCACCGGCGCATCTTTCTCTACCGCGCCCGAATGGAAGGCCCGCTGCGCTTCTCCGAGCGGGAGGTGGACGGGGGCCTGTTCCTGGCGCCGGAGGAGTTGGGGCGCCTGCTGGACGAGCCCTGTCATCCCCAGTTGTGGCCCTGTCTGGAGCGCCTCTTCCCCGGGCCGAGCGCCGACGCGCGGACGCGATGGAAACAGTCCTCTACTCGCTGACGTCCGTCCTGCTGCGGTCGGGAAACAGCGTCTTCGACCGGCTCAGCTACGGGCTCCGCCGCCAGTCCATCCTCGTCCTCAACTTCGCCAACAACTTCGTCCCGTTCCTCTTGCTGGCGGCGCTGACGCCGCTGCTGCCGATGACGGACAGGGCGGGGTGGGCGCTCTATGGCAACGCGAGGCTCGCGCTGTTCGCGGTGAGCGTCCAGGGGGTGGCCTTCGCCTTCTCCTACGGCTTCCGGCACCTCACGGTCGCCCGGGTGAACATCGCCTCGCGCATCGGGGATGTGCTCATCCCCCTGGCGCTCATGCTGTCCGGCCGAACGGTGCACTGGACCGAGTACCTGTTCGCCCTCGCCGTGTCCGGCTGCTCGTTGCTGGCCGCGGGAGGTGGCTCGGACAGCCGCCGCGCCCTGTGGCTGCCGGCGTTCTTCATCACCGTGGCCGTCCTCGTGCAGAGCCTCTGCGGGGAGCTCTTCTTCCAGGGCCAGCCTTCGGGCGTGGCGTCCAACCTGGAGGTGAGCACCGCCTTGATGTTCTGGAGGAGCGCGGCGTGTCTGGTGCTGCTGCTCCTCTTCGGCGCCCGGGGGACGCTGGGGGCGCAGTTGAGCGAGCTGGTCGTGGACGGCCGCGCACGCACCAACCTGCTGGTGCGCGCCCTCTTCACCGTGGGCAATCAGGTCGCCTTCGTCATGGCGCTGGCGGCGGGAAACCGCGTCGTCGCCTGGCCCATCCTCAACTCGGTGACGCTCTTCTCCCTGGTGTTCGCCAACGCCTTCATCCAGGAGGCGCCCGCGCGACGCGAGGTGTTCGCCGTCGTGGCCATCGTCGCGTTGGCCGTGCTCAAGGCCGCGCTGTAGTTCGTGTCGGCGCCAGGTCCGGCAGCACCTGGTCCGCGAAGCGCAGCGAGAGGGCGGTGAGCGTCAGCGTCGGGTTGATGGCGCCGTTGTTCGGGAAGTTGCCGTTGGTGAGGGCGAACAGGTTCTTCGTCCCGAAGACGAGGTGCCTCCCGTCCACGACGCCCGAGTCCGGCCCTTGGCCGAAGCGCGCCGTGCCCACCGAGTGGTCCGCCCGGCGAATCACGCCCGAAACCCAGACCTCCGACTCGCGGCAGCCCGCGGTCTTCATCACCTGCATCAAGGTGTCGGTCATCCACTGCCAGCGCGCGGCGAACCCCGCGTCCACCGCGTAGTGAATCTCCACCTGGCGCTCGCCCGGCTTGCCCGTGAAGCGCAGGCGGTTCTCCGCCTGGGGGAACTCCTCGATGAAGCCATGGAGGTTGAGCCGGCTCTCCCGGGCGAAGGAGGCGATGTACTCGGGCGCCAGTTGCTCCTGGCGGACCCATGACTGCAGGTCCGGCTCCTCCGGGTACTCGGAGAAGATCATCTTCCCGGCGGCCTGCTGCTCCGGCGTGTCGAAGTGCCGAGAGAAGAGGGCGGGCATGGGGACTTCGCGCCCGTTGAACTCCCGGGGGGGCTTTGCCAGCTTGCCCTCGAGCTTCAGCATCGGGTGGGTAACCAGGTAGCGCCCGAGCGCGGGCAGGCGCTGCTCATCGAAGCCCGAGTGCCACAGCAGCTTGGGCGTCTCCAGGGCGCCCGCGGCCACCAGCACGGCGTCCGCGTCCAGCGTGGCCGTCTCGCCCTCGGGGGTGCGGTAGGTGACGCCCTGGGCCACCGCTCCCGCCATGCGCACGGCCAGCACCGGGCTGCTCGCGAGCAACCGGAAGCCCGGATGGGACTCCATGTCCGCCAGCAGCAGGGTGGGGTCGAAGCGCGCGCCCATCGGGCAATACCGGCACGTGCCAAACGTCATGCACGGGCCGCCCACACCCTCGCCGCCGGGGCCTCTGCGCGACATGGGAATGTGGTCATAGGTGATGCCCAGCGCCTTCAAGGCGTGGCGCACCGGCTCCGACTCGATGGGATACGGCGGGCTGTTCCACTTGTAGGGCTGCGAGCGCCAGGGCGTGGGATGTCCGTCCACGGGCGCGTTGGGGCCGGTGACGTTCAGCAGGGACTCAGCCTGGCTGTAATAGGGCTCGAGCTGGGTGTAGCTGAAGGGCCAGTCGTTCCCCTTGCCGGTGCGCTTGCGCAGCTCCAGGTCCTCGGGCTGGAGGCGGGGCGTCCAGCCGCTCCAGTGCAGCGTCGACCCGCCCACCGCCATGAGCCGGCTGCCCTTGATGAGGAAGTGGTCGCGCTCGGGTTGGACACCGGGGCGGGAGTTGGCGTCACCCTGCGAGTCCTCACAGGCGTGGTAGGGCCGCACGCCCGTGGTGACGAAGTCCAGCCAGCGGCGCGAGTCCCGCATGGGCGTGCGAGGGCCGGCTTCGAGCATCACCACCTCGTAGCCCCGCTCCAGCGCGGCGCGGGCGGTGATGACCGCGGCAACACCACTTCCGACGATACACAGCCTCATGGTTGTCAAATCCTGTCGGCGACCGCGCTGACTACAGTTCGTCCGAGGCGTGATAGGAGCCCGATTCGTGCGGCTCGTGCCAGAGCCCGCCCATGTGGCCATTCATGTTTCCGAAGCCAAACGTCCGGAAGCCCCCGCCGACCAGCGACATGATGGCCAGCTCGCCCACCACCTTCACGCGGTGGAGCTCTGGCAGCTCCAAGAGCCATTCCGCGGAGAGCTTCTCGGGCCGTTTCACCTCCGCCGCGAAACGGGTGTAGGTGGCCAGGTATGAGGGACGCTCCTCGCATTTGAGACGCAGATAGCCTTCCAGCAGCGCCTCGTTGAGCTGGCCGTCCATTCCCACGAAGCGTGAGAGCCAGCGGGCCGTATCGAGCAGGACCTCCCGCACGTCGTCGGGAAGGGGCCCTGCGCTGTCGGGCGCGATGAGCTGGAGGGGGGCCGAGCCCACCGTGGGAGGCGCAAGCCGCGGGCGAAGCGTGCCGCAACTGGAGGCCACCACGCCGATTCCCAACCACTGCAGGAGCTGTCTGCGATTCAGCAGCGCTTCCCTCGATACAGTCCCGGAGGAAGGAGATGTTTTCACGGCGTTGTTCATGACGGCTCAGCCCTCATGCTGCCCCAGTCTTCCCAGCGGAAGCAAGGGTTGCGGACATTGCCTCGATTGCTGCTCCATGGCAAAGAGCGGAGGCGATATGTGGATCGTCCGGCTGGCGCTCCGACGCCCCTATACCTTCGTGGTGGCGGCGCTGCTGCTCGTCTTCGTGAGTGTGCAGGTCATCCACGAATCCCCCACGGACATCCTCCCCGAGGTCGACATCCCCGTCATCAGCGTCGTCTGGAGCTATGACGGGCTGCCCGCGCAGCAGATCGAGCGGCAGATTACCCAATACAGTGAATACTCCCTGGCCAACAACGTGGCGAACCTGGCCCGGCAGGAAAGCCAGTCATTCGACGGTGTATCGGTCGCCCGGTTGTATCTACACCCCGGGGCTGACGTGGCCGAGGCCATGGCCCAGGTGACGGCGTCCTCGCAATCCATCACCCGGCGCATGCCTCCGGGGACGCAGCCGCCCATCATCCTCCGGTATTCGGCCAGCAGTGTGCCCATCCTCCAGGTGTCGTTCAGCAGTGAGACGCTCACCGAGTCGCAAATCTACGACCATGTGAATCAACGCGTCCGGCCTCTGCTCGGCACGGTCCGGGGCGCGCGCATTCCCCAGCTCATGGGCGGCAAGGTCCGTCAGATGACCGTGGATCTGGACCTGGAAGCCCTCGAGGCCCATGGGCTGGCGCCGCACGACGTCGCCTCGGCGGTCTCCGCGCAGAACCTGGTCCTGCCCACGGGGAACATCAAGATGGGCGCGCACGAGTACCGCGTGACGCTCAACAGCAGTCCGGAGACGCTCGCCGCGCTCAATGACATCCCGGTGCGCCGGAGCGATGGCCGCGTCGTGTTTCTCCGAGACGTGGCGCACGTGCATGACGGCTTCGCGGTGCAGACGAACATCGCCCGGGAGGAGGGCCGGCGCTCCGTCATCCTGTCCGTGATGAAGACGGGGGACGCCTCGACGCTGGAGGTCGCCCGCCGCGTGCGCGAACTGCTGCCCACCATCCAGGCCGCCGCGCCGGAGGGATTGTCGGTGCGGTTGCTGGCGGACCAGTCCTCCTTCGTGACGACCGCCATCCACGGGCTCCTGGTTGAAGGCGTCATCGCCGCGCTGCTGACGGCGACGATGATCCTCCTGTTCCTGGGGAGCTGGCGGAGCACGCTCATCATCGCCATCTCCATTCCCTTGTCGGTGCTCGCGGCCATCCTGGTGTTGCGGGGCCTCGGGTACACGCTCGACTCGATGACGCTGGGCGGGCTGGCGCTCGCGGTGGGCATCCTCGTGGATGACGCCACGGTGGAGATAGAGAACATCCACCGCAACCTGGCCATGGGGAAGCCGCTCACCCAGGCCATCCTGGATGGTGCGGAGCAGATCGCCGTGCCCGCCTTCGTCGCCTCGCTCTCCATTGGCATCGTCTTCGTCTCGGTGCTCTTCCTGGAGGGGCCGGCCCGATACTTGTTCCTGCCCATGGGCCTGGCGGTGGGGCTCTCCGTCATGGCCTCGTATCTGCTCTCGCGCACGCTGGTGCCCACGCTCGTACAGTTCCTGCTGCGCGCGGAGGTTCAGCGGCACGGGCAGCCCCAGACGGGCTGGCTGGCGCGACTGCACCACCGATTCGAGGAGGGCTTCGACCGCTTCCGTGCGCGGTACGTGAGGGCGCTCCAGGGGGCCCTGGCCCGGCCGCGCCGCGTGCTGGTTTTCTTCCTGCTCGCGGTGCTGGCGGCGGTGGGGTTGATGCCCTTCGTGGGCCGCGACTTCTTTCCCACCGTGGACGCGGGCCAGCTCCGCCTTCACGTCGTGGCGCCGCCGGGGACGCGCATCGAGGAGACGGAGCGGTACCTGTCGCTCGTGGAGGACGCCGTGCGCGAGCTCATCCCCGCCGAGGACCGGGTGAGCCTGATTGACATGATGGGCATGCCGGGCGGCTACAACCTCGCGCTGACGGACACCTCCAACGTGAGCAGCGCGGACGGGGAGGTCCTCGTGACGCTGGCTCCGAAGCGCCGGGTCCGGACGGACGCGTACGTCCGGCTGCTGCGCGAGGAGTTGCCGCGGCGCTTCCCCGAGCTCACGTTCTACTTCCAGCCCGCGGACATCGTGACGCAGATTCTCAACTTCGGGCTGCCGTCGCCCATTGACGTGCAGGTCTCCGGCTCCCAACGCGAGGCCACCTATGCCATCGCGCGGAAGCTCGAGGTGGAGCTGGGACAGGTCCGCGGCGCGGTGGACGTGCGCCTGTCGCAGGTGGTGAACGCGCCTCGGCTGCACTTCGAGGTGGACCGGGTCCGCTCCAGCGCGGTGGGGCTCACGCAGCGGGACGTGGCCAACAACGTGCTGCTCACCGTGTCATCCAGCTCGCAGGTGAGCCCCAGCTTCTGGATCGACCCGAAGACGGGGAACAGCTATCCGGTGTCGGTGCGCGTGCCGGAGACGCGGGTGTCCTCGGTGGAGGACCTGACGCGGATGGCGCTGCCCACCCGGGAAGGGCCCCAGCTCCTGGGTGACCTCACCCGGGTGCAGCGCGAGTGGACGCCCGTCTTCGTCACCCATGTGGACATCCAGCCCACCTTCAACGTCCGCGCGGACGTCCAGGACACGGACCTGGGCAGCGTGGCGTCGCGGCTGGAGCGGATCGTCGACCGCTACCGAGAGGAGCTGCCGCCGGGCTCGCGCATCCAGGTGCGTGGGCAGGTGGAGAGCATGCGCACCAGCTTCGACCGGCTGCTGTTGGGCCTGCTGTTCGCGGCGGTGCTCGTCTATGCGCTGATGGTGGTCAACTTCCAGTCCTGGCTGGACCCCTTCATCATCATCACCGCGCTGCCGGGGGCGGTGGTGGGCATGGTGGTTTCGCTGTTCGCCACGCAGACGCCCTTCAGCATTCCCTCGTTGATGGGCGCCATCATGAGCGTGGGCGTGGCCACGGCGAACTCCGTGCTGGTGGTGTCCTTCGCCAACGAGCAGCTCGCGCTCGGCGCGAGCGCGGCGGAGGCTGCGCTCGAAGCGGGGCGGGTGCGGGTGCGCCCCGTGTTGATGACGGCGCTGGCCATGGGCCTGGGCATGCTCCCCATGTCCCTGAACCTGGGCGAGGGCGGCGAGCAGAACGCCGCGCTCGGCTGCGCGGTCATTGGCGGCCTCGTGGGCGCCACGGTGGCGACCCTGTTCTTCGTTCCCGTCGTTTACAGTCTGATGCAGGCGCGGCGGGCTGTCCGCGCGGCGGCCCCTGAACTCGAGCCCTCGGTGACAGCGTGACGGAGCAGACCCCTGGCGTGGATGCCGCGGCGCCCGACGCCGCGGCGCGAGGCGGGCGCTGGCCCTGGGTGTTCGCCGCCTTGCTCCTGGTGCTGCTGGGGCTCGGCGTGGCGCCACGGTTGGAGCGGTCGCGCGCGTTGGATCGGCGTGAAGCGGAAGCCCGTCTGCCGCCGCTCGTGGCCACCGCGCGCGTGACGCGGTCCGAGCCGAAGGCGGAGCTCACGTTGCCAGGGACGGTCCTTCCCAGTCAGCGCGCGTCACTGCACGCCCGCATCAATGGCTTCGTGGGACGCATCCACGTCGACCTGGGCGACCGGGTCCGCGCGGGCCAGTTGCTGGCGGAGCTTGAAGCGCCCGAGCTCCAGGCGGAGTGTCACCGGGCCCGGGCGCGCCTGGATGAGACGGAGCGGAACCTGGAGCTCGCTCGCGCGTCCGCGCGGCGCGGGCAGATTCTCGCGGGAGAGGGCAACGTCAGCCACGAGGTGGCGGAGGAGGCGCGGGCGCGGGCCAACTCCGCGGAGGCTTCGCTGAAGAGCGCGAAGGCGGAGGTGGAGCGCCTCGAAGCGTTGTACGCATTTCGCCGCGTGGTGGCGCCGTTTGATGGTGTCATCGTGCGTCGCAACGTGGACCGGGGAGCGCTGGTCACCGCGGGCAGTGGCAGCGGAATGACGAGCCTGTTCGAACTCGCGCAGACGCACACGCTGAAGGTCTACGTGGACGTGCCGCAGTCCCTCGCCCATGACATCCGGCCGGGGCTCGAGGCGCGGATCTTCACGCTGGATGCGCCCGCGCGGGCGCTGCCGGGGCGCGTGGTGCGGACCGCGGGGGTGTTGGACCCAGGGACCCGCACGCTCCTGACGGAGGTGCAGCTCGCCAACACAGAGGCGCTGTTCGCCGGGTCATTCGTGCGCGTCCGGTTGCTCATCGAGCGCGAGGCTCCGCCCATGCTCATTCCGGCCAGCGCGCTGGCCGTGCGGAGGGAGGGGCCCACGGTCCTCGTGGTGGGGGAGGCGAATGCCGTCCAGCAGCGCGTGGTCGTGCTGGGGCGTGACCTGGGCGCGCATGTCGAGGTGATGGACGGATTGTCCGCGGAGGACAGGGTGGTGCTGAGCCCACCGGACACCCTGGGCGATGGGCGCGTGGTGCGCGTCGCGGAAGGGCGTGCCGCGCGCTAGTTCGCGTGGAGCTCAGCAAAATCGGATAGGGCTGCGATGTCGGTCAGCCTTGATATGCTGTGCGGACTGGAGACTTCGATGAAGCGTTTTCTGTGGCTGTCTGTTTTCGCGGTGGCGTCGGTGTCCAACGTGGCCTCCGCGAGTGAGGAGCTCTCGAAGGCCAAGAACTGCTCGACGTGTCATTCAGCGACGGCGCGGCTGGTCGGTCCCTCGTTCAAGGAGATTGCCGCCCGCTATGCGAAGCAGGAGGGCGTGGAGGACAAGCTGGCGCAGCGCGTGCGCAAGGGCAGCAGCGGTGTCTGGGGCGCCATTCCGATGCCGGCGAACGCCCAGGTGTCGGAGGCCGAGGCGCGCGCGCTGGTGAAGTGGATCATGACGCAGAAGTAGCCCGCGGAGGTGCCCATTTCCTGCGCACGTCGTTGCAGGTAATGGGCCGGCATGCCGAAGAAGAATGTGTCGCTGGCGGCGCAGTGGAAGCGCGTGGAACTGAGCACGGAGGTGCCGCCGCCCGTGGCTTTTCTCCCCGTGGGTCGTCCGGTATAGACCGGGGCATGGCGTTCATCGCGTTCTCCACCATCAAGGGCGGCGTCGGCAAGACGACGCTCTGCTCGCATGTGGCGGCGGCCCTCGCGGATGCCGGCCGCCAGGTGCTGCTGCTGGACCTGGACCCCCAGGCCCATGCGTCGCTGGTGCTGGGGCTGGAGAGCCGGGAAGGCCCGTGCGTGGGGGATGCGCTCGGGCCCCGTCCCAAGCACACGCTGGCGCAGGTGGTCGTGGCTTCACCGAAGCGGCCCGGCTTGTTCATCGCCCCCGCCGCGCCGCGCATGGCCGCGCAGGAGCGCGAGCTGTTTCAGTGGGGCCACCGCCTCCAGGCGATTCCTCGCGCGCTCAAGACGCTGGGGTGGACGCCGGACATCATCCTCGCGGACACCCCGCCCAGCATCGGCGCCTACACCGAGGCCGTGCTCGCCTCCGCGGACCTGGTCGTGGCCCCCGTGCCCACCGGCGCCTTCGCGCTCCAGGGGCTGGGGGAAATCGAGACCGCCTGGCGTGACGTTCGCGAGCAGGGCGGTGAGCTGGTGGCGGTGGTGAATCTGTGGGATCGCCGCACCACCGCGACCAACGAGGCCATGGAGGGCGCGCTGAGCGAGTCCACCGTGCCCGTCCTGCGGGCTCGGATTCCGCGATCGGAGTCCATCAACCAGGCGGGGCTGGGCTACGAGGTGGTGTTCGACACGAGCCCGCAGGCGGCCGGCGTGGAGGAGCTGCGGGCCCTGGCGCAGGAGTTGGCGAAGCGCGTGGGGCTGCGCTGAAACGGCGAACGGCACCGTCCGCCACGAGGGCGCACGGTGCCGTCCCGGGGAAGCCGAATCAGAGGTTGTAGTGGCCCGAGGCCTCGGGCTGGTAGGGCACCGCGACGATGCGCAGCCGCTTGGAGCGTCCGCCCGGCAGGGGCCAGGTGATGGTCTGCCCCACGGTCAGTCCGATGAGCGCGCTGCCGATGGGGGCCAGGACGGAGATGCGGCCATCGTCGCTGCTGGCGTCGCGCGGGTAGACAAGGGTGACCTCCCGGCGCTCTCCCGATTGTTCGTCCTCGAAGACGACCTTGCTGTTCATCGTCACGACGTCGGGCGGCACCTCTTCCGAAGCGACGACGCGGGCCCGGGTCAGCTCCGCGTCAAGCATTTCCGCGAACTCGGCCGTGCGGCCGCCTCCGTTGTGGTCCACCACCTGGCGCAGGCGCTCCAAGTCGGCTTCGGTCACGATGAGGGTCTGTTCGCTTCGCATGTCAGGGGCCTCCTGTGGGAGGGAGTAATGGGTTAAGCCCATTCTAACTGCCTCGCCTGCTATTTATTCCCGAGTCGCCCCCAAAAGGCGACCCGGTCGTTTCATTCCGCTCAGAAGGCGCAGTCCGTGCCCCGGGTGGGCAGCGCGGAACGCCCCCCAGAAAGATACGCATCGCAGGCCTTGGCGGCTTCGCGGCCGTCCGACAGGGCCCAGACGATGAGGCTGGCGCCCCGGCTCGCGTCCCCGGCGCAGAATACCCCGTCCGCGGACGTGGCGAAGCGCGCGTCCACCTGCACCGTGCCGCGGGGTGACAGCTTCACCCCCAACTCCTCGGAGAGGTTGCCCGCCTCGGGCCCCGTGAAGCCCATGGCCAGCACCAGCAGGTCCGTTTCGAACGTCACCTCGGTGCCGGGACGTTCAATGAGGCGGGGCAGGGCGCCAGGACCGGGCTGGAACTCGATTTCCACGGCGTGCAGCGTCTGGAGCCGTCCGTCGCTGCCCGTCAGCCGCTTCGTCATCAGCGCGAAGCGGCGCTCGCCGCCTTCCTCCTGGCTGGTGGAGGTGCGGAAGATGACGGGCCACCTCGGCCAGGGGTTGCCCTCCGCGCGCACCGGGGGCGGCGCGGGGAGGAGCTCCACCTGCCGCACGCTCGCCGCCCCCTGACGCAGCGCGGTACCCAGGCAGTCCGAGCCGGTGTCGCCGCCGCCCAGCACCACGACGTGCCGGCCGGCCGCGTCCAGGCGTGGGTCCTTCTGGCCATGGCCCGAGACGAGCCGGTTCTGGTGCTCCAGGTACTCCATGGCCTGGACGACACCGGACAGTTCGCGTCCGGGGACTTCCAGCTCGCGCGGACGGCGCGCGCCCATGGCCAGCACCAGGGCGTCATGCTTCGCGCGCAGCTCGCGGTAGCTCAGGGCGCCGCCCACGTCCACGCCGGTGACGAAGGTGATGCCCTCCGCCTCCATCAGCGCCAGGCGCCGGTCCACCACGGACTTCTCCAGCTTGAAGTCGGGGATGCCATAGCGCAGCAGGCCGCCGGCCCGGGCATCCCGCTCGTACACGGTGACGGTGTGTCCGGCCGCGTTGAGCTGCGCCGCCGCCGCCAGTCCCGCGGGCCCGGAGCCCACCACACCCACCGTCTTCCCGGTGCGGCGTGCCGGAGGCCGGGGCTTCACCCAGCCCTCCGTGAAGGCCCGTTCGACGATTTCCTTCTCCATCTGTTCGATGGTGACCGGGTCCCGGTCGATGGCGAGCACACACGCGGCCTCGCACGGCGCCGGGCACAGCCGGCCCGTCATCTCCGGGAAGCCATTGGTGCGGCTGAGCAAGTCATACGCCTCGCGCCAGCGCCCGCGGTACACGGCCTCGTTGAAGTCGGGGATGAGGTTCCCCAGGGGACAGCCCTGGTGGCAGAAGGGGACGCCACAGTCCATGCAGCGGCCGGCCTGCCGTTTGGCCTCGTCGGGGGCCAGCGGCAGCGCGAACTCGCGCCAGTCGCCCAGCCGGTCCGCCTTGTCCCGCTTGTCCGCGTGGACGCGCTCCCACTCGATGAATCCAGTTGGCTTACCCATGGCTCAGGCCCTCCCCGCCGCGGACTGGGGCAGCGCCGCGGATGTGGGCTCCGGTGGTCTGCGCGCCGCGCGCCGTGCCTGGAGGACCCGCTTGTAGTCCGTGGGCATCACCTTCACGAAGCGCGGCACCATCAGCTCCCAGTTGTCCAGCACCCGCCGCGCCAGCGCGCTGCCGGTGTGGTGCAGGTGCCGCTCCACCATGCCGTGAACGAGCCAGATTTCGGATTCGTCCACCAGGGACTCCAGGTCCACCATCTCCAGGTTGCAGCGCTGCCGGAAGGACTGCTCGCGGTCGAGCACGTAGGCGATGCCGCCGCTCATGCCGGCAGCGAAGTTGCGCCCGGTGGGGCCCAGCACCACCACCGCGCCGCCCGTCATGTATTCGCAGCCGTGGTCGCCCACGCCCTCCACGACGGCCTGCGCGCCGCTGTTGCGCACCGCGAAGCGCTCACCCGCGAGCCCCCGCAGGTAGACCTCGCCGGCCGTGGCGCCGTAGAGCGCGGTGTTGCCCACCAGCACGTTGTCCTCGGCGGTGAAGCGGCTGGCCTGCGGCGGGTAGACGATGATGCGTCCACCGGACAGGCCCTTGCCCACGTAGTCGTTGGCGTCGCCTTCCAGCTCCAACGTCACGCCCTTCACCACGAAGGCGCCGAAGCTCTGGCCCGCGGAGCCCTTCATCCGCACGTGGAGCCGGCCATCCGGCAACCCCTGGCCCCCGTGACGCCGGGCAATCTCCCCCGACAGCAGGGCGCCCACGGCGCGGTGGGTGTTGGCCACCGGCACGTTGAGCAGCATGGGCGGTCCGCCGTCCAGCACCGCGCTGGCGTCGCGCAGCAGCGCGTGGTCCAGGTGGTCGGACACGTCCTTGATGCGCGGCTCGGTGCAGTGGCGCGGCTCGCTGTCCGGCGCGGCCGGTGCGGCCAGCAGCCCGGACAGGTCCACGCGCTTCGCCTTCCAGTGGTCCACCGCCGGGCGCTGCCGCAGCAGGTCTACGCGGCCCACCAGCTCTTGCAGGGAGCGAGCGCCCAGCGCGGCCATCCGCTGGCGCAGGTCCTCCGCGATGAGGAGGAAGAAGTTCACCACGTCCTCGGGCTTGCCCTGGAAGCGCTCGCGCAGCCCCGCGTCCTGCGTGGCGATGCCCGCCGAACAGGTGTTGAGGTGACACTTGCGCAGCATGATGCAGCCCACGGCCACCAGGCTGGCGGTGGCCATGCCGAACTCCTCGGCGCCCAGGAGCGTGGCCACCAGCACGTCCCGTGCGGTGCGCATGCCGCCGTCCGCCTGAACGCGGATGCGCGAGCGCAGCCCGTTGTGCACCAGCACCTGCTGCGTCTCCGCCAGCCCCAGCTCCCAGGGCAGGCCCGCGTGCTGGATGCTGGACAGTGGCGAGGCGCCCGTGCCGCCCTCGTAGCCGGAGATGACCACGCAACTGGCGCCGGCCTTGGCCACGCCCGCGGCGATGGTGCCCACGCCCACCTCGCTCACCAGCTTCACGCTGACGCGCGCGGCCGGATTCACCGACTGGAGGTCGTAGATGAGCTGCGCCAGGTCCTCGATGGAGTAGATGTCGTGGTGCGGCGGCGGAGAGATGAGCGTCACGCCCGGCGTGGACCAGCGCACGCGGGCAATTCGCTCATCCACCTTGTGGCCGGGAAGCTGGCCGCCCTCGCCGGGCTTGGCGCCCTGGGCCACCTTGATTTGGAGCTCGTCCGCGTTGACCAGGTACTCCGTGGTGACGCCGAAGCGCGCGCTGGCCACCTGCTTGATGGCGCTGCGGCGCAGGTCTCCGTTCTCGTCCCGGGTGTAGCGCCGCGACTCCTCGCCGCCCTCGCCGCTGTTGGAGCGCCCGCCCAGCCGGTTCATCGCGATGGCCAGCGTCTCGTGCGCCTCCGCGCTGATGGAGCCGAAGGACATGGCGCCGGTGACGAAGCGCCGGGCAATGGAGAGCGCCGGCTCCACCTCGTCCAGCGGCACGGGCGTGCGGCCCTCGTGGGCGATTTCGAGCAGGCCGCGCAGGTTGGAGTGCTCGCGCGTCTCGTCGTCCGCCAGCCGCGAGTACTCCGCGAAGGTGGCGGCGTCGTTCGCGCGCACCGCCGCCTGGAGCTTGGCGATGGTGGCCGGGTTCCACTTGTGCCGCTCGCCCAGCCGCCGCCAGCGGTACTGCCCGCCCACGGGCAGCATGCCGGCCTCTGCGTCCGCTTCCGCGCCGAAGCCCCGGGCATGGCGCTCCGCCACTTCGCGCCCCAGCTCCGGCAGGCCCACCCCCTCCACGCGCGACGCCGTGTCGGTGAAGTGCCGTTCCACCAGCGAGCGCTGGAGCCCCACGGCCTCGAAGAGCTGCGCGCCGCGGTAGGACTGCAGCGTGGAGATGCCCATCTTCGACATCACCTTGAGCAGGCCTTCCTCCACGGCGCGGATGAAGCGGTCCTGCGCCTTCTCCGCGTCCACGGCCAGCTCGCCGCTGTCCGCCAGGGCCCGGAGCGTGTCCAGCGCCAGGTACGGGTTCACCGCCGCGGCGCCGTAGGCGAACAGGCAGGCGAAGTGGTGCACCTCGCGCGCCTCCGCCGTCTCCAGCAGCAGGCCGGTGTACATGCGGATGCCGTCACGCACGAGCCGCTGGTGCACCGCGGACATGGCCAGCAGCGCGGGGATGGCCGCGTGCGCCGCGTCCACGCCGCGGTCGCTCAAGAGCAGGATGCTGGCGCCGGCGTCCACCGCGTCCACGGCCTCGTTGCAGAGCTTCTCCACCGCCGCCTCGAGCGCGCCTTCGCCGCCGTCCAGGGCGTAGAGGAGCGACAGGCGGCGCGTCTCGAACAGGCCCTCGTCATTGATGGCCGCCAGCCGCGCGAGCTGCCCATTGGTGAGGATGGGGCCGGGGAGGGACAGCCGGTGGCACTGCTCCGGCGTCTCCTCGAAGGTGTTGCTCTCCGGACCCAGCGCGGTGGCCAGCGTCATCACCAGCGACTCGCGCAGCGGGTCGATGGGCGGGTTGGTCACCTGCGCGAAGAGCTGGTGGAAGTAGGAGAAGAGGCTGGGGGCGTGGTCGCTGAGCACCGCCAGCGGCGTGTCCGTGCCCATGGAGCCCACCGGCTCCTTGCCCGTCTCCGCCATGGGCGTGAGCACCGAGCGCACGTCCTCGGCGGTGTAGCCGAAGGCGCGCTGGGCCCGCCACAGCTCCTCGCCGCGCAGGCGCACCGGGGCGGCGACGGAGGGGAGGTTGTCGAAGGTGTAGACGTTGCGCTGGAGCCAGCGGCGGTAGGGCCAGCGCGTGGTGATGTCGCGCTTGACGTCCTCGTCCTCCAGGATGCGTCCTTCGGTGGTGTCCACCAGCAGCATGCGGCCCGGCGTCAGGCGGCCCTTGCGGCGCACCTGCGAGGGCGGGACGTCGATGACGCCCATCTCCGAGGCGAGGATGATGCGGTCATCCTCCGTGACGAGGTAGCGCGCGGGCCGCAGGCCGTTGCGATCCAACGTGGCGCCGATGAGCTGCCCGTCCGTGAAGGCGATGGCCGCCGGCCCATCCCACGGCTCCAGCAGGGCGGAGGAGTATTCATAGAAGGCGCGCCGCTCGTCGGACATCAGCGCGTCGCCCTCCCACGCCTCCGGAATCATCATCATCAGCGCGTGGGGCAGGGTGCGGCCGCCCAGGTAGAGCAGCTCCACCATGTTGTCGAACTGCGCCGAGTCGCTCTTGCCCGGGACGATGATGGGCTGGAGCGCCTCCAGGCTGCCGCCCAGTCGCGCCGTCTGGAGCAGGCCGCGCCGCGCGGTCATCCAGTTCCGGTTGCCGCGCATGGTGTTGATTTCGCCGTTGTGCGCGATGAAGCGGAACGGCTGCGCCAGCTCCCACGTGGGGAACGTGTTGGTGGAGAAGCGTGAGTGAACCAGGCCCAGCGCGCTCACGAAGTCCGGCTGCTGCAAATCGGAGTAGAAGCGCGGCAGGTCCACCGGCAGCATCAGCCCCTTGTAGACGAGCGTCTCCGACGACAGCGACGCCACGTGGAAGCGGCCCTTGGGGTCCACGCCGCGCGCCTGGATGAGGTTCTCCGTCAGCTTGCGGATGCGGTACAGCTTCCGCTCGAAGGCGCTGGGGACCATTCGCCGCCGCGCCACGAAGAGCTGGCGGATGACGGGGGCGGCCTCTCGCGCCACGGGGCCCAGGTGCTCCGGGTTCACGGGCACGTCGCGCCAGCCGAGCACGCGCTGGCCCTCTTGTACGACGACTTCCTCGAAGGCGGCCTCGCAGGCGGCCCGGGCCTCGGGCTCGGGCGGGAGGAAGACCTGCCCCACGCCGTAGTGCCGGCGCGGCGGGAGGGCGAAGGGCAGCTTCGGGGACTCTCGCTCGAAGAAGCGGTGGGGGAGCTGCACCAGGATGCCGGCGCCGTCACCGGTTCGTGGGTCCCTGCCCGCGGCCGCCCGGTGGCTGAGCCGGTTGAGGAGCTCCAGGGCGTCCTCGACGATGCCTCGCGAGCGTTCACCCCTCAGGTGGGCGACGAATCCCACGCCACAGGCGTCATGCTCGGTGTCTGGCTCATACAGGCCGTACCGGCCGGGGCGGAATGCCGACATCAAGAGTCCCCTCTCCCGACGACGCGGGTTGTCATCAAGAATAATGCAGTGTCGCCACACGTTAACGCGCTGCGTTGGCTGGCGTAAAGGGAAGTCCCCGACCCCACCGTGTGAGGAGGGCGGGGTGAGGAGGGACCTGGCTGGCCCGGCATGAACTACAGTGCCGCGCCTTGTCACATTCCGGCGGTGGCCAAGGGGCTCCGACGCCTGGATGCCGCACCGCGCGAGGTTGCTCCCATGCCGTACACCCCGATCATCGGCACGCTCGGTTACGTGATGTCACCGGACGGGCATCGCGTGTTGCTCGTCCACCGCAACGCCCGCCCGGATGATGCCCACTACGGGAAGTTCAATGGCTTGGGCGGGAAGATGGAGCGCGACGAGGACGTGGCCGCCTGCATGCGCCGGGAGATTCGCGAGGAGGCCGGCATCGAGTGCACGCAGATGGTGCTCCGCGGCACCATCTCCTGGCCGGGCTTTGGCAAGCACGGGGAGGACTGGCTGGGCTTCGTGTTTCGCATCGACCGCTTCGAAGGCACCCCGCTCGAGCGGAACCCGGAGGGCTCCCTCTCCTGGGTGCCCGTGGCGGATATCCAAGGCCTCAACCTGTGGGACGGCGACCGGCACTTCCTGCCGCTGGTGTTCGACGCCGACCCCCGGCCGTTCCATGGCGTCATGCCGTATTCCGGTGGCCGCGCGCTGAGCTGGTCCTTCAGCCGCCTGTAAAGGGCTGTCGCGAAAGGGCTTTTCCGCGCGCCATTCCTCCGTGGACGACCGGACGGGCATTCCACCGCGCGTAAGAATTTTTACTCAGCGAGCGTTGACGGATGAGGGCCGTGGGGGGTATCCACGTCCGCAGTGAGAGTGAGAACGATTCTCAATTTCGAACTTCCGGAGCCCGCCGCGGATGCAGCATCCTCGGTGTTGGCGCAACCCACTGGGGCGCTCTTCCGCATGGGGGATGCCGCCGGGGTGGAGGGCTTCTGGAGCCGCTGGAGCGGGGCCGTTGTCGTTGCGGTCGTGCTCCACGCGGTCGTCGTCGCGGCGGGACTGTCCGTGTCCCCGGCGTCGCCGAAGAAGGTGGTGCGGGAGGAGCCGGAGTTGGTGTTGCTGGCGTTCGCCGCGCCTCCGCCCCCGCCGCCCGCGGGTGGTGGAGGGGCGCAGCCGGCCGCGAAGAAGGAAGTGCAGCGCCAGGCGCGTCCCAAGCCGGCGCAGCGGGTGATGCCGACCCCCGTTCCCCGGCCCGAGCGGGTGGCGGAGGTGAAGCCGGAGACGCCCCCTGAGCCGGAGCCCGTGGTGGAGCCCGAGCCTGCTCC